>NZ_JBISWL010000059.1:0-560 GCF_044462265.1 Kocuria rhizosphaerae | reverse complement strand
CGGCCGCGATCCGCGGCCGGCCCCGTGCGCACGGCATCGCCGCGGCATCGGCCGCCCCGACCGCTCCCAGCCCCGTCCGGCAGCGGACCGCCCGGACGCCCTGACCGAAGGACCACCCGTGACCCAGAACCAGCCCGACGACCGCGCCGCCCCGCAGCTGACCGAGGACGAGATGGCCTACGTCCTCTCGCTGTTCGACATGGCGCGCTCCGGAGACACCGAGAACCTGCTGACAGCCGTGCGCGCGGGCGTCCCCGCGAACCTCACCAACGGCAAGGGCGACACCCTGCTCATCCTCTCGGCCTACCACCAGCACGAGGAGACGGTCGCCGCGCTGCTGGCCGCCGGCGCGGACCCGGACCGGGTCAACGACAACGGCCAGACCGCCCTCATGAGCGCCGTCTTCCGGGGCAGCGAGAGCATCGTCCGGGCGCTGCTCGCGGCCGGCGCGTCCCAGACGGCCGGTGCCCACACCGCCGCCGACTTCGCCCGGGTCTTCGAACGCACGGAGCTGCTGCCCGTCCTGGAGGAGCGCGCCCGCAGCTGACTCCGCGAGGTTG
>NZ_JBISWL010000058.1:0-6883 GCF_044462265.1 Kocuria rhizosphaerae | reverse complement strand
GGACGCGTTCTTGCCCCCGACCTCCTCCAGGTCCGACAGATCGATCTCGGTGAACGGAAGAACATAAGACATCAGATACAGCTCCTTCGAGGTCCGCCCTGGCGGAGATCGGTCGAGTGGTTGCGGAAAGCTGGGTGCCGGATTCCCGGCCGCAGGATGTCAGCGGCCACGATCGATCCAGTCGTGCAGGAGCGGCTTCTCGTTGCCAACGGTGGTGGGCTCGCCGTGACCGGCGAGCACCTCGGTGTCCTCCGGCAGGGTCAGCAGCCGGGTGCGGACGGACTCGACGACGGCGTCGCGGTCCGAGCAGGACCGCCCGGTGGCTCCGACCCCGCCCCGGAGCAGGGTCTCCCCGGAGAACAGCACCCCGTGGTCGCCCAGACCCGGTGCGGAGAAGCACACCGAACCGGGCGAGTACCCGGGCGTGTGCAGCGCCGTGAGGCGCACCCCGCCCAGGACGAAGGTGTCCCCGTCGCTGATCGCCCGCCCGAGACGGGTGACCGGGTGGGCCTGCTCCGACAGCACCGTGTCCGCGGGGTGCAGGTAGACCGGTGCACCGACCGGCTCGGCGAGCTCACGGAGGACGCGGACCTGGTCGTCGTCGCCGTGGGTCAGGAGGACTGCCGCCACGGCGCGGCCGCCGACGGCGGCGAGGACGGCGGCGGGGTCGTGGGCCGGGTCGATCACCACGCACCGTTCGTCGTCGCCGACGATCCAGACGTTGCTCTCGACGCCCCACAGGTCGCCGCCCCGGGAGCGAACCCCGGAGGCCGCGACCCGTTCCACTCGCATGCCCCGGGACACACGCGGGCGGGCGGGCGCGGGCTGCCGCAGGGTGGCACTCAGCACGCGGACCCCTCCGCTCGGTCCGCCCACCGGGCGGATCCGCCGCTCAGGCCCGCACCCCTCACGACCACGCTCGCCGCTCCCGGGCGCTGCCGCGGAAGCGTCATCGTGTCCGCCGGGCGGCCGGGGGTCTCGCTGTGACGTCGGCGCACCGCACCCTCCTGTCCGTCCGTGAAGCACCTCACACTTCTGTCGCCAATAGATATATCACTCATATACCGAACGTGGAAGGGGTCGGCGCCCCTCCGGGATTGCCGCAGCCAGGGTGCCGCTGCGGACAGGGGGCAACCCCCGCGCGGCCGGAATCCCCACGTCCCCGCACCGTCACGCAGCGTCACGCGCCGCGCCGGCACGACCCGTGCGGCGAGAGGGACGCACTCTGTTGCGTCTTGAACAACGGAAGTGCGCTGATTCAGACCCGCCACCTGCCGAGAACGAGGCGGGTCCCAGGAAATTAATGCCAAACCCCTTGACCGTGGCGCAGATCACTCCCTACATTGAGGCAACGCTGTTGCAGTAAACGCAACACCTGGCAGTCGGGAGACACCATGGCACAGCACCCCACCGGCGCATCGACGCGCCCCATCCCCACCGCGAAGGCCTCCGCGCCGGACACCGCCGTCCGCCGCCGGGTCGTGACGGCCAGCTTCATCGGCAACTTCGTCGAGTGGTTCGACTACGCCATCTACGGCTACCTGGCCGCGACCATCGCCGTCGTCTTCTTCCCCGAGTCGGATCCCCAGACGGCCCTGCTCGCCACCTTCGCGCTCTTCGCCATCTCGTTCTTCGTCCGGCCCCTCGGCGGCTTCATCTGGGGTCACCTGGGCGACAAGCTCGGCCGGCGCACCGCGCTGTCCCTGTCCATCCTGATCATGTCGGTGTCCACGTTCTGCATCGCCCTGATCCCCGGCTACGCCACCATCGGCGTCTTCGCCCCGGCCCTGCTCCTGGTCGTGCGCATCGTCCAGGGCTTCTCCGCGGCCGGCGAGTACGCCGGGGCCTCGGCCTTCCTCGTGGAGTACGCCCCCGCCAACCGGCGCGGCCTCTACGCGGCGGTGGTCCCTGCGAGCACGGCCGCCGGCCTGCTGTTCGGCTCCCTGTTCGTGGCCGGGCTCACCGCGGTGCTCTCCGACGACCAGCTGAACAGCTGGGGCTGGCGGATCCCCTTCCTGCTGGCGGCTCCGATGGGGCTCATCGGCCGCTACATCCGCACGAAGCTCGAGGACACCCCCGCCTTCCAGGAACTGGCGGCGGAGGACGAGGTCATCACGGCGCCCGTCCGGGACATGTTCCGCAATCACTGGAGCGCCCTGCTTCGGGCGGTCGGCGCGGTGCTGCTCAACGCCGTCGGGTTCTACATCCTCCTCAGCTACATGCCGACCTACCTCTCGGAGGAGATCGGCCTCGGGAAGACGGAGTCCTTCCTGGCCACCTCGTTCGCCCTGCTGTCCTACATCGGGTTCATCTTCGTGACCGGACTGGCCTCGGATCGCTTCGGCCGGAAGCGCATGCTCATGGCCGCCTCGGTGAGCTTCATCGTGCTCACGGTCCCGGCGTTCATGGTGCTCGAGTCCGGCACCTTCCTGGCCGTGCTCGGCGTGCAGGTCCTGCTCGGCGCCATGCTGACGCTCAACGACGGCACCCTGCCGAGCTTCCTGGCCGAGCTGTTCCCCACGCGCATCCGATACACCGGCTTCGCCGTCAGCTTCAACCTCTCCAACGCCGTCTTCGGCGGCACCGCCCCCTTCATGGCCACCCTGCTCATCTCGGCCTTCGCCACGAACCTCGCACCGGCCTGGTACCTCATGGCCGCCGCCGCGATCTCGTTCGTCGCCGTGGCCCTGTCCCGCGAGACGTGCGGCAAGCCCCTGCAGCACTGACGGCCCGCACCCGCTCCCCACGCTTCCCGACCCCGGTCGGCGCCGCCCGGCGCCCGCCGCGACCCCCGGACGACCTGTCCGGGAACCACTCCACGAAAGGACGATCATGACCATCTCGACCGAGACCGTCATCCCCAACGCCACCGACGTCGCCGAGCTCGAGCGCCTCAAGGTGCTGCACAACGGGCAGAAGGAGAAGCTCACCTTCTCCGACGCCGAGTTCGAGCGCCGCCTGGCCGGACTGCGGCGGATCATGGCGGCGCAGGACCTCGACGCCGTCATCCTGACCAGCTACCACGGCATCAAGTACTACTCGGACTTCCTGTACACGACGTTCGGCCGCAACTACGCCCTGGTCGTCACCGCCGAGGACTCCGTCACCGTCACCGCCAACATCGACGCCGGCATGCCGTGGCGCACCAGCTACGGCGAGAACATCGTCTACACCGACTGGCAGCGCGACAACTTCTACTTCGGCCTGCAGGAGGCCCTGCGCCAGCGCGGCGTCCCGGCCCGCCGGCTCGGCGTCGAGGACGACGCGCTGCCCCTGCTGACCCGCCGGCGCATCCAGGCCGCGTTCGACGGCGCCGAGCTGGTCGACGTCTCCCAGGACGCCATGCGCCAGCGCATGATCAAGTCCGCCGAGGAGATCGAGGTCATCAAGCACGGCGCCCGCATCGGCGACCTGGGCGGCGAGGCCATCAGGGCCGCGATCCGCGAGGGCATCTCCGAGTACGAGGTCGCGCTCATCGGCACCGAGGCCATGGTGCACGAGATCGCCCGCACCTTCCCCCACCGCGAGGTCCGGGACACCTGGGTGTGGTTCCAGTCCGGGATCAACACCGACGGCGCCCACAACTGGGCCACCACCCGGAAGCTGCGCAAGGGCGACATCCTCTCCCTGAACTGCTTCCCCATGACCTCGGGCTACTACACCGCCCTGGAGCGCACCCTGTTCCTCGGCGAGCCGGACGCACGCTCCCGGGAGCTGTGGGAGATCAACGTGGAGGTCCACGAGCGCGGGCTGGAGCTCATCAAGCCGGGCGCCGTCTGCAAGGACATCGCGGCCGAGCTCAACGAGATCTTCATCTCCCGCGGCCTGCTGGCCAACCGCACCTTCGGCTACGGCCACTCGTTCGGCGTGCTCAGCCACTACTACGGTCGCGAGGCCGGCCTCGAGCTGCGCGAGGACATCGACACGGTCCTGGAGCCGGGCATGGTCGTGTCCATGGAGCCGATGATCACCGTCGCCGAGGGACTGCCGGGTGCCGGTGGCTACCGTGAGCACGACATCCTGGTCGTGGGCGAGGACGGTGCGGAGAACATCACGAAGTTCCCGTACGGCCCCGAGCACAACATCGTGCAGGCCTGACCCGCTCCGGGGCGGCGGCGCCCTCCNCGCCCACCGACCCCGCCCACCGACCCCGCCGGCGACCCCACGGTCCCCGGCCCCGCCTCCCGCCGCACCTCGCGGGCCGGGTTCCCGAAAGGACCACGGTGCTCACCACACGACAGCTCGAGGACCTGGACGCCCACAGCTACCAGGACTACACGTCCACCGGCCACGGCCTGGTGCTCCTGCCCACGGGCGCCACCGAACAGCACGGCCCGCACATGCCCCTGGGGGTGGACGCCATGCTCGCCCGGGCCGTCGCCACCGCGGCGGCCGAGGACCTCGACGCCCTCGTCGCCCCGGCCCTGAGCTACGGGTACAAGTCCCAGCCGCGCTCCGGCGGCGGCAACCACCGCCCGGGCACCACGAGCCTCTCGGCCCAGACCCTGATCCTGCAGGTCCGGGACGTGGCCCTGGAGTTCTTCCGCCACGGCATCCGCCGGCTCGTCGTGATCAACGGGCACTTCGAGAACTACCAGTTCCTCTACGAGGGCGCGGACCTCGCCGTGCGGGAGGCCCGGGCCGCGGGCCTGGACGACAGCAGGGTCGTGCTCCTCTCCTACTGGGACTTCGTCGACGACCGCACCCTGGAGGCCGTCTTCCCCGAGGGCTTCCACGGCTGGGACGTCGAGCACGGCGGGGTCCTCGAGACCTCGCTCATGCTGCGGCTGCACCCCGAGAAGGTCGACATGTCCCGCGCCCCGTCCCACCCCCCTGCGCAGCTGACCCCCTACGACGTCCTCCCCGAGGACCCGGCTCGGACCCCGAGCTCGGGATGCCTCTCCTCTCCAGCAGGAGCCACCGCAGAGCGGGGCGAGCTGCTGCTCAACGCTGTCCGGGACGGAATCGTCCGGGCGGTCTCCAGCGAGTTCGGGAAGTGAGACTCACATGAGAAGACAAGACGCCACCGCAGGACCCGTCACCGGGTCCGGGAACGTTCCCCGTTTCCGGGGGATGCACCTGCCCGCCCTGGACCGGGCCGTCATCACGATCCTCCCGCCGGTGCTGATCGCCGCGGTGCTCGTGCTGGTGACCGTCAACCCGACCGGCGCGGCCGAGGCGATCTCGGCAGCACGCACCTTCGTCACCGGCGACTTCACCTGGCTGTTCATCCTCTACTCGCTCATCGCGGTGGGGGTGTGCGTGTGGCTCGTGTTCAGCCGGGTCGGCTCCGTCCGCCTCGGCGGGGCGAAGGCCCGGCCCGAGCACGGCAAGTTCGCCTGGTACTCCATGCTCTTCGCGTGCGGCCAGGGCATCGGCCTGATCTTCTGGTCCGTGGCCGAGCCCATCCTGCTCCGGGACGACAACCCGGTGGTCTCGTCGGGGCAGACCAGCGAGGCCGAGGGCGCCATGGTGTGGTCCTACTTCCACTGGGGCTTCACCGCCTGGGCCATGTACTGCGTGGTCGCGGTCTGCCTGGCCTACTCCCACCACAACCTCGGCAAGACGCTGACGTTCCGGGAGGCCACCGTGGACATCCTGCCGAAGTGGTCCCGGCGCGGCGCGGGCGTCGTCGTCGAACTGCTGGCCATCATCGCCACCGTCCTGGGCCTGGCCACCTCGTTCGGGTTCGCCGCCATGCAGTTCACCTCCGGCATCGGGTCCTTCACGGGCCTGGCCTCGAGCCCGGGCGTCTGGCTCGCCGTGATCCTCGGGCTGGCCGGCCTCACCGCAGTCTCCGCGTTCTTCGGCATCAACAAGGGCATGAAGCGGATCAGCGAGCTCAACTCGGTGCTGAGCATCGTGCTCATCGTGGCCGTGTTCGTCTTCGGGCCCACGGTCTTCCTGCTCTCCAACATCACGCAGACGTTCGGATCCTTCTTCGCCAACTTCATGGCGATGAGCTTCTGGACCGACTCCGGCGCCGCGGGCCAGGACATCTCCAGCTGGCAGGACAGCTGGAACGGCTGGTGGACCGTCTTCATCTGGTGCTGGGTCATCGCGTTCAGCCCGTTCGTGGCCGGGTTCATCGCCCGGATCTCGCGCGGCCGCACCATCCGGGAGTTCGTCATCGGCGTCACCGTGGTGCCCTCCGTGATCGTCATGATCTGGATCGGGGTCATCGGCTCGGCGGCGCTGCACTACGACGACGGGAGCGGGCGGGGCATCTCCGACGCGGTCGCGGCGGACACCTCGAGCGGGCTGTTCGTCATGCTGGAGTCCGTGCCCGTCGTGGGCTCCCTGCTGCTCGTCGTCGCCACCGTCCTCGTCGCCACCTACTACGTGACGTCGCTGGACTCCGGCGCCCACGCGCTCGCCGAGTTCGTCTCCGCCCCGCGAAAGGCCGGCCCGTACTTCCGGGTGGTGCTCGTGGCGAGCATCGCGGCCGTGGCCCTCACGCTGCTGACGCTGGGCGGCACCGCCGTCGTCGACACCGTGCAGACCGGCACGATCATCGGCGCCTTCCCGTTCTCCTTCGTGATCCTCCTGATGATCGCCAACCTCGTCCGCCGGCTGCGCCGCCGGACCCCCGAGGTGCTGCGCCTGGAGCGGGAGGTCAACGACCCGGAGCTCGCCGCGGACGACGCGGGCGAGACCGCTCCGGGAACCGGGAGCGGACGCCGCCAGGCGCGCCGTGGCAGGACGACCGGCAGCGGACCGGCTCACGGGTCCGGCTCCTCCGGGGTGGCCGGCTCCGGCCCCCGCGCGGGAACCGGCGCGGAGCCCGGGTCGGACGACGACTCGCCCCGCGGCGCGGCCGAGGAGCCCCAGCCGGTGGGCCGGCGCTGATCCCCTCGGCCCGGCCGGTCCTCGCCGCAGGACC
>NZ_JBISWL010000057.1:0-6619 GCF_044462265.1 Kocuria rhizosphaerae | reverse complement strand
CGGCACCTCCAGGAGGTGCCGCCCCCGGCGTCTCGCGTTCCGGGACCCGGTGACCGGAAGGGGCACGAGGATGGGGAAGAATGAGAGGTCCTATGACGTCATCACCTGAGAACCACTCGTCCCCGGGCGAGGCGCGCGCCGCGTCCGTCGTCTCCAACGCCATCAGCGTGCTGCGCTGCTTCTCCGTGGACGAGCCGTCGCTCGGGGTCACCGAGATCGCCGGCCGCGTCGGTCTGCACAAGAGCACGGTCTCGCGCATCCTCGCCGTCCTGGAGCAGGAGGAGCTGGTCGCCCGGGACTCGCAGACCCGGCGGTTCTCCCTGGGACTCGGCCTGATCTCCGTGACCGGCCCCCTCCTGGCGGACCTGGACGAGCGGCGGGTGGCCTACCCCGTGCTGCAGACCCTGGCCGAGCAGACGGGCGAGACCAGCGCGCTGATGCTCTGGAACGGCGTCGAGTGCGTGTGCGTGGAGCAGATCCCCAGCCGCCGCCAGATCAAGCACACGTCACCCCTGGGGGTGCGCTTCAACACCGCGCTCAGCGCCTCCGTGCAGGTCTTCCTCGCCGTCCAGCCCGCCGAGCGCGTGCGGGCGCTCGTGCTCGCCGGAACGATCGAGCACCCCGACCCCACGGAGGCCGGCATCGCCGACTACCTGGAGAACCTGCGCCGGGTCCGCGACGAGGGGGCGGCGGTGAACTACGGGCGGACCGCCGTCGACGAGGTCGCGGTGGCGGCGCCCGTGCACGACCACCGTGGCGAGCTCGTCTCCGCCGTGATGGTCGCCGCGCCCCGCTACCGCGTCAGCGAGGATCAGCTCGCCCTGCTCGTCGACGCGTGCCGCCACGCCGCGGACGAGGTCTCCCACCGGCTCGGTGGCACCGCCCGCAGGCCGTGACCCCGCGCCCGGCCGCGCGAGCGGGTGGCCGGCCGGGAGTTCCGCTCACGGTCGCGCTGCTCGCGCTCGGCCTGCTGGCCGGCTGCGGGCCACGGCCCGTCGAGGACGTCTCCCCCGCCGAGCAGGCCCTGGACGGCCTGTCGGTCCGGCCGGCGGGACCAGGAGAGGGCTACGACCGGCTGGACCGGTTCGGGGCCTGGGCCGATCCCGACGGCAACGGCTGCGACGCCCGCAACGACGTCCTGGCCCGCGACCTCACCGGGGAGGTCGTCGACGACGGCGGCTGCACCGTCCTCTCGGGCACCCTGGAGGACCCCTACACCGGGGACACGATCGACTTCCAGCGGGGGGTGCTGACCTCGGCCGAGGTGCAGGTGGACCATGTGGTGGCGCTGTACGACGCGTGGGTCTCGGGCGCCGACCGGCTTCCGCGGGCGGAACGCGTCGCCCTCGCCAACGACCCCCTGAACCTGCGGGCGGTGGACGGGCCCACCAACGGGGAGAAGTCCGCGGCGAACGCCGCGGCGTGGCTGCCGCCCCGGCAGGAGTTCCGGTGCGAGTACGTGGCCGTCCAGATCGCCGTGAAGACCCGGTACGGGCTCTCCGTGACCCCTGACGAACGGGACGCCATGGCCGGGGTCCTGGCCGGGTGCCCCGGCCAGGCGCTGCCCGACGCCCGAGCTGCCGCGCCGGAACCCGCCGGGCCCTCCACCGCGGCCGGGGTGTACTACGAGAACTGTGCGGCGGTCCGGGAGGCCGGTGCGGCGCCCCTTCGCTCCGGGGACCCCGGCTACCGCCCCGCGCTCGACCGCGGCGGGACGGAGGGCGTGGCCTGCGAGGGCTAGCCGGACCGGGCGGGGGCTGCTCCGGGGTCCGCCTCGCCACGGCGGGAGTCCCCCGCCGCCTCTTCCCGCGCCGGCTCCCGCGGCGGCGCGGCGGGCCAGCCGGCGCCCGGGGTGCGCGGCACACCGGCCTCGAACGCCCGCCGGACGGCGGCCGCCTGCTCCTCGGGCCCGGCGTGCTCGGCCTCCGCGATCACCGTGGCGAAGGCCTGGGTGTCCAGGACCAGCTCCGTGATCGTCTCGGGCGAGTCCAGGCACCAGCCGTAGGCCGTCGGGTAGTCCACGGTCCGTCCGTTGGCGGTCACGGTCCCGTGCTCGTCGATGTCCACGCTCATGCGTCCTCCTCGGGGCGGCCCGCTCCTGTCCGGGGCGGATCCAGGGCGAGGGTAACCCACCGGGCGCGGGGAACGGGGCCCGCACGTCCCCCGTCCGCTGACGACCTGTCGTCGGCCGGCGTCGCCGCTGCTCTCTAGACTGGGCGGGTGCAGGCATGGCTGGAGTCCCTCCCCCTCGGTGCCGGGATCCTCTTCTTCTGGGCCGTGGGCGTCGTCCGCACCACGGTCGTCTTCGTCCTGGGCCGCCTGGCGGTCCGGGGCGGGCGGCGCGTCGACCGGGTCCGCCGCGTCATAGACACCCCCGTCTACCGCCGGGCCGAGCAGTTCGTGAACCGCTGGGGCGTCCTGGCCGTGCCCGCCTGCTTCCTCACCGTGGGGCTGCAGACCGCCGTCATCCTCACCACCGCCGTGACCGGCATGCCCCTGCGCCGCTGGATCCCGGCGATGCTCGTGGGCACGCTCATCTGGGGTGTGGTCTACGGGACGGTCGGCATGGCGGTCGTGTGGGCGTGGCTGGAGCAGCCGTGGGTGGTCGCGCCCGTCGTCGTCCTGCTCGCCGTGCCGGCCGCGCGCACGATCGGGGCACGGCGCCGCTCCCGGCGGTCCGCGACCCGCTGAGCGTTCCCTGGCCCTCCCGTCCGAATCCGCCCGGCGTGGCCGGATCGGACGAACGTCGGGTGGTGTCGCCGGCGCGCCGCTCACCGAACCGGTGGAGGGATCCCTGGATGCCTCCGGGGCCGTGACCCTGCCCGACGGGCAGTGCACGGCGGTCGTCACGGTCACCCGTCTGACGGGGCTCACGGGCACGAGCACCGTGCAGTTCGCCGTCCAGGACGGCCACCTGGTCGGCTGACCGGCACGACCCGAGCGGTCCTCGCAGCGTCCCGGGGAGGGACGGGAACTCGTGGATCTCCGGCTCCGTCGCCTCCGCCGTCCTGTCCCCTTAACAGCCGATCCCCTGCCCCATGAATTTGCATTAGCATTGCCACATAGTCACGGGGGTGGCTCAAGCAGGGCGTCCTCCCGGCCCGCTGACGGGCCGGGAGGACGATGAGCAGGGGGGACAACATCATGCGGGTAACCGTGTTCGGCGCCGCGAGCGCGCTCGGCCGCCACGTCGTGGAGGACCTGGTGTTCCGCGGCCACGAGGTCGTGGCCCATGCGGACGCGTCCGCGCCGGTGCCGGGCGGCTGGCCCGGGGAGGTGGCCGTGGTCCCGGGCAGCCCGGCGGACCCGGCGGTCGTCGAGGCCGCCGTGGCGGGCAGCGAGGCCGTGATCAGCGTCCTGGGTCCCGACCGGACGGGCGTACCCGCCCACGCGAGCCTTGCGGAGTGCACACGGCAGATTCTCCGGGCCATGGAGCGCCACGGGGTGCGCCGCTACGTGGGCCTGGGCAGCTGCCGCTCGCTCGGTCCGCAGGAGCGGCTGTCCCTGCTCGAACGGGCCCCGCTGCACCTGGCACTCCTCGCCCATCCCCGCGGGCACCGGGAGATGGCCGGGGCCGTGGAGGCGGTCACGTCCTCCGGCCTGGACTGGACCCTCGTGCGCTGCCTCCTCGTGCACGGCGGGCAGCCCCGGGGGCTGAAGCGCGTGGGGCTGTTCGGCCGGGACGAGGTGGGTCCGTGCGCGACCCGGGCGGACGTGGCGCGGTTCCTCGCCGGCCAGATCCTGGAGCGCCGCTACATCGGCGCCGCCCCCGCCGTCAGCGGCTGAGGCGGGGACACAGCCCCGCCCCCCGGGCCACGCCCCGGGCACCGCCCGCTCGTCCGGCCCGAACCGCCGCGTCCTCGGCGGCCCCGCGTGGGGACCAGGCGCCCTGTGGGCTGTTGTGTGGACAGCGGGCCGAATTACCGACTCATCAGTAGCACGTATGCTGATGAATAGATCTTCCGGTCTGCTTCTCCCCCCACCCCCAGGAAGCGAGACGGCGATGACCTCCACCGACCTGACCGTGCACGCCCGGCTGCTGCGCGACACCCTCTCGGCATCCGGTCTGTGCGTGGACCGCTTCGAGATCGTCGACGACGTCGCCGAGTTGGGACTGTCCTTCCGGCAGGACGCCCTGGCTCACGCCCTGGCCTCCGAACTGACGGCGACCGGCGGGCCCGCCGACTGGGAGGACCCCGACGCACCGCTGGACGAGGGCTCCCCGACCTGGGCCTACGCCGCCGGCATCGCGGCCCTGCTGCACCACGGCTACTTCAACCAGGTGATCCTGGCCCGGCACGAACAGGAGCTCGAGGACCTGCTGGCCGAGCACGGCCACGCCGGCATCCCCGTGACGGCCACGGCCGCCTACGGCGCGGCGGACCTCATGCCCGTCTACCGACAGCTCAAGGCCCGCCACCTCGGGCAGCTGCAGGCCTCGGACGGCGAGGACGTGACGCCCCTGTCGACGTGATCGTCAGGCCCGGGCCGCGGACGGTCCGGTGCAGCGGCGCCGATCGCGCGCTGAGCGACAAGAGCCGTGCTCTCCCGGACAAGGCGTCCCGATGTGCCCTGGATCACCATGGAAGGAGCATCCGCCCGCCCCGAAGGAGCCACGATGAACCGCACCACCGTCACCGCCCCCACCACCGGCTGCGCCGAACTGCTCGCCGCGATCACCGACCCCTCGGGCCGGGAGATTCTCGACCCCGCCACCGGGGAGCTCGTCGGTCGGGCCCCCGAGTCCACGGTCGCCGACCTGGACCGCGCCCTGGCCGGGGCCCGCGAGAAGCAGCCGGAGTGGGCCGCCGTCCCGGACGCCGAACGCTGCGCCGTGCTGCACCGGGCCGCCGACGCGATCGAGGCGGCCGCGCCCGCACTCGCGGAGCTGCTCTCCCGGGAGCAGGGCAAGCCGGTCCACAACGGCCCCAACGCCCTGTTCGAGGTGGGCGCCGCCGCCGCGTGGCTGCGGGCCACGGCGTCGTTGCCGCTGGAACCGGAGACCCTCTTCGACGACGAGTCGGGTACGGCGGTGCTCAGCTACGAGCCCGTGGGCGTCGTCGGCGCGATCAGCCCCTGGAACTGGCCGATCATGATCTCGGTGTGGCAGATCGCCCCCGCCCTGCGGATGGGCAACACCGTGGTGGCCAAGCCCTCCGAGTACACGCCGCTGTCCGTGCTGGCCCTGGCACACGTCCTCGCCGAGGCGCTCCCGGAGGGCCTCCTCACCGTGGTCCCGGGCGGCCGGGAGGTCGGCGCGGCGCTCTCCGGGCACCCCGGAGTGGACAAGCTGATGTTCACGGGCTCGACCGCCACGGGCAAGGCCATCATGCGCTCGGCCGCGGACTCCCTGACGCGGCTGACCCTGGAGCTCGGCGGCAACGACGCGGGCATCGTCCTCCCGGACGCCGACGCGAGGGCCATCGCCGAGGGCCTGTTCTGGGGCGCGTTCATCAACACGGGACAGACCTGCGCCGCCCTCAAGCGCCTCTACGTCCACGAGGACGTCTACGACGACGTGTGCGAGGCGCTGACCGAGGTCGCCGCCGCCATGCCGATGGGCGAGGGGCGGGACGAGCGCAACGTGCTGGGCCCGTTGCAGAACCGGGCCCAGTTCGAGATCGTCGCCGGGCTCGTCGAGCAGGCGCGAGCCGGCGGCGGCCGGGTCCTGATCGGCGGGAACCCCGAAGAGAACCGGCCCGGCCACTTCTACCCGACCACGCTCGTGGCCGACCTCGACGACGACAACCCCCTGGTGACCCAGGAGCAGTTCGGGCCCGCCCTGCCGATCGTGAAGTACTCCTCGGTCGACGACGCCGTGCGCATGGCCAACCGCCTCGACGCGGGGCTCGGCGCCTCGGTCTGGAGCTCGGACGCCGACCGTGCGCGCGAGGTCGCCGCCCGCGTCCGGGCCGGCACCGTGTGGATCAACAAGCACGGCGCGGTGGATCCCCGCATGCCGTTCGGCGGGATCAAGGGCTCCGGCTTCGGGGTGGAGTTCGGCGTGGAGGGCCTCAAGGCGCTCGGCGTGCCGAAGGTCGTCGCCTTCTGAGCCCGTCCCGCCCGGGGGAGGGGACGGCCAGGCCGGGTCCCCCGGGGGCGGGACGGTCACGTTCCCGCAACCTTCCGGAATCCCTGGTGCTTTTGCAAATCAGCGGGGTAGCCTTCGAGCCACACGGCGACCTCCGCCGTGTCCTGCCGCGCATCCGGGGGATGACGGCACGGGGGAAGAACGGGGAACTGCGATGAAGAGAACACTCGCTGCCGGGGTTGCTGTCGCGGCGCTGCTGCTGGGACCACTCGCCGGCACCGCCTCGGCGCACGATCACGAAGAACCCCCGCCGGGACCGCCGCCGGCGCACAACCACATGCTCGTGCTGGGCCTGCAGGTCGACGCGCTCGGCAATCCGGTGGGCTTCCGCAAGTGCGTCGACCTCGCGGGCGGCCAGGCACTGGACATCAGCGTCCACCACCGGACGGTGCACACGGGCAAGGCGGGTGCGGCCCTGCGGAAGGCCGGTCACGCGGTCGTCCCGGCGGCTCCGCTGACACCGTTCCGGAACTGCGCCGACCTGGAGGCGGCGTTCGGCTAGGACAACGCCGCCACGGCACGGCCGGC
>NZ_JBISWL010000056.1:0-43093 GCF_044462265.1 Kocuria rhizosphaerae | reverse complement strand
GATCCGCAGGGGCGTGAGCACGGGGTGGTGGTATTGGCGGGGGTAGGTCACGTGCATCCGCCCGGCCGGTGAGGTCCACTCCAGTACGCCCTCCGGGCACCGGGGGTCCCGCCGGTCGCGGTGGCTGACCGTCCAGGGGCCCAGCGGCCCGTGTCGGTGCTTGAGCAGGTGGTGGTGGCGGCACAGGTGCGCCAGGTTGCCCGCCGCGGTCGCCCCTCCCTGGGCCCACGCGACCGTGTGGTCGAGGTCGCAGCGTTCGGCGCTGCGGCGGCAGCCGGGGAACCGGCAGGTTTCGTCCCGGTGGCGCAGCCGGCGCTTGAGGTCGGCCGGGACCGCGTAGGTGGCCCGGTCGTACTCCAGGACCGTGCCGGTCACCGGGTCGGTCAGCACCCGGGACCAGGAGGGGGCGGCCACCGCGATCCGGGCGGCCAGCTCCAGCGGGATCGGGCCGTACCCGGCCAGCTCCGCGCACCCTCCGGCGGCGGGCAGCCCCGCCGGGGGCGCCCCGGGCCCGGTGGTGTGGGCGAGCAGGGCCAGGGCCGGGACGGTGACGGCGACCTGGCCGCGGATCCCCCGCAGGTCGGCGGGCCACTGGGGCGGCTCTCCCGTCAGCAGCAGGTCCGCCAGCACGTCCGCCTGCACCTGGGCGCAGGTGCGCCGATCACGCTCACTGCCGCCCGGGCCGCGGTCCGGGTCGGTCCCCGGCAGGCACCCTGCCGGGCCCGGGGTGCCGGCGGGGCCGGCACGCCGGGCCAGGGAGGCCAGCCGGTCGCGGGCGGCGTAGGCGGTGGCGGCGTCCAGCAGCGCGCACACCCTCGCCATCCCGTTCTCGCCCGGTTCCACCCACACCCGCCGATCGGCCAGGGCCTGGCGGTGACGCTGTTCCTCGGTGTTCCGCAGCAGCTCCTCCCGCCGCCGCCGGGCCAGCGCGCGCAGCTGGGCGGCCGTGCTCTGGGGGGCTGCGCGCAGCAGGTCCTCGGCCAGCTGCCGCACCGCCTCCACCGGGGGCCGCGGCTCCGGCGGAGGGCGCAGCTCGCTGCCCAGCAGCTCGATCCACGTCTCCACGACGACCTCGGCCTGCTTGCCCCCGATCACCCCGTCCTCCAGGGCGGTGAGCACCTCGGGCAGGGACCCGGCCAGGCCGATGGCCTGCTCCACGCGGCGCACCGCCGTGACCGCCGGCAGGCGCAGCACCGGGCCGATCTCCGCGGCCACCTCCAGCAGGCTGCGGCTCTCCAGCAGCTGCCGACCGCACCGCCGGGAACGTGCGTTCAGCCAGCGCACCAGCACCGCCCGCCGCTGCTCGTGGGCCTCCTCCTGGAGCCGCCACATCCGGTGGATCCCCCGCAGCTGCCGTCCCGCCGCGGCCGCCTCCGCCCGGGCATCACCGGCCAGCTCTCCCACCGCCCGGGCGTAGTCCCGCTCCAGGGCGTCCAGGTCCGTGTCCTCCCGCAGCATCTCCTCCAGGGACCGCGGATCCTCCGGGAACCTCGGATCACCCGGGAACGGCGGATCGTCCGGGAACCACGGATCATCGGGCCAGGTGGTCATGACTCCATGGTCCCCGCCACCACCGACACCCTAAGCCGTGACGCAGATCACCTCGATCACGGACTGCACCGGGCGGTCCGGGCACCCCCGGGGCCGAGGCCGGCCGCGAGCCAGGAGCGTGCCGGAGGCCCGGGCGTCGTCGCCGGATGCGCAGACGGGGAACAACGCCCCGGAGGCCCGGGCGTCGTCGGCGGAGGCGCAGGCCGGGGACACCCCGCAGGCCCGGACACGGAAGGCGGCCGGTTCAGAAGACGATGGTCTGGCGGTCGTGCCGGATGACCCGGTCCTGGCAGTGCCACAGGACGGCGCGGGCGAGCACCTGCCGTTCCACATCCGCCCCGCGCCGGGCGAGCTCCTGGGCGGTGTCCCGGTGCGAGACCCGGACGACGTCCTGCTCGATGATCGGCCCCTCGTCGAGGTCCTCCGTGACGTAGTGGGCGGTGGCACCGATGATCTTCACACCCCGCTCCTTCGCCTTCCGGTACGGCTCGGCACCCACGAAGGCGGGCAGGAACGAGTGGTGGATGTTGATCACCGGCACGCCCACGGCCTCGAGGAACGGCGAGGAGAGGATCTGCATGTAGCGGGCGAGGACGACGAGGTCCACGTTGCCCTGCAGCAGGCGCAGGTGCTCCGCCTCGGCCGCGGCCTTGTCGTGGGTGGGCACGTGGAAGAACGGGATGCCGAAGCCGCGGACGTCCTGAGCCATGTCCGAGTGGTTGGACACGACCATCGAGATCGTCATGGGCAGCTCACCGCGTCGCTGGCGCCAGATGAGGTCCAGCAGGCAGTGGTCGGACTTCGAGGCGAAGATCGCCACCCGGCGCGGCACCGAGAGGTCGGTGAACTTCCACTCCAGGTCGAAGCCGTCCGTCAGGGCGGCCCCGAGATCCTGCTCGAGCGCGGGGCGCAGGGCCGGGTAGTCGGGCAGGTGGAAGACTGTGCGCTGGAAGAACGCCCCGCCCTCGGGGTCGTCGGAGTGCTGGTCGAGCGCCACGATGTTGGCGCCGTGCCGGGCCAGCACCGAGGTGACGACGGCGACGATGCCCGGCTGGTCGCGGCCGTGCACCACCAGGCTCGCGTGGTCCGGGCGCAGCATGGAGTCCTTCGTGGTGCTCACCGGGCCACCCCGCTCTTCCGGGCGTCGCGGACCCATTGCGCCGTCGCCGCCAGGCCACCGAAGGCGTAGAGGTGCAGCCGCACCGGCCCGTGCACCGCGGGGTCGTGGCCGGCCGCGAACGCGTCCAGGAAGCGATCGGGGCCGGCGGTTCCCAGCAGCTGGGTCAGGGACAGTCCGTACTTCTGCACGATCCCGGCGGACGTCGAGATCCCGAAGCGGCGCGCGTAGCCGAGCAGCCGCCGGACCCCTGCCGGGCCGGGCACCCCCACGCGCACCGGGGCGTCGACTCCCCGGTCACGCGCCTCCGCCAGCCACCGCAGCACGCCGGCGGGGTCGAAGCCGAACTGGGTCGTCACGGCGGGCTCGATGCCCTGCCGGCGGAGCGCGGTGGTCTTCCCGGTGAGGGCCGACCACAGCGCGTCGTCGTCGATGCCGGGATGGCCTCCCGGGTATCCGGCGACGGCGACGGACTGCACCCCGTGCTCGGCGAGCAGGCCGGTGTGGATCACGGACAGGGCGTCGGGGAAGGGCCCCTCGGGCGTGCCGGGGTCCCCGCCCACCAGGAGGAGCTCCTGCGCCGCCCCGACGCCGGCGAGGGCGGTCAGGAACTCATCGAGCTCCGCGCGGGAGCGCATCCGCCGCGCCGCCAGGTGGGGCACCGGCACGAGGCCGAGCTCACGGGCGGCCCGTGCCGCGTCGAGTCGCAGGGCCGCGCCCTCGGTGCCGAGGTAGGTGATGTTGAGCCGGGTGCCGGGCGGGACGGCGGCGGCGGTCTCCTCGAGGACCGGCACGTCCCGGCCCGTCATCTCCAGGGAGAACCCCTCGAGGAGGGCGGCGGCGGCCGGGGTGACGGCGGGCGCGGTGAGCGGCATCGGGCATCCTTTGCACGGCGGGGCGGGCCGCCCCGGACGCGTGGGCGGGAGGGGTCGGGCGAGCGGTGTCTGAGAACACGATACCCAGGCGCGGCTCCCTCCTGGCACCCGGCGACGGTCAAGGGGTGAAGCGGTAGCCCATGCCCAGTTCGGTGAGGAAGTAGCGGGGGTGCGAACTGTCCGGCTCGAGCTTGGCCCGGAGCTGGGACATGTAGACCCGCAGGTAGTTGGCCTCCTCGCCGTAGCCGGGTCCCCACACGGTGGTCAGGAGCTCCGTGCGTCCGATCAGCCGGTGCGGATTGCGGGCGAGGACTTCGAGCAGACGCCACTCGAGCTTCGTCAGCCGCACCGGTTGCCCCTCGACGGTGACCGACCGGTCCGCCAGGTCGATGCGCACCCGCCCGTCGGTGGTCTCGACCACGGGGCCCGCCGGGTCGGGGTGGGCCCGGCGCAGCGCGGCACGCAGGCGGGCGAGCAGCTCGTCCATGGCGAACGGCTTGGTCACGTAGTCGTCGGCGCCGCGGTCGAGGGCGTCGACCTTGCTGTGGGACGCGTCCCGGGCGGAGACGACGATGATGGGCACGGTCGACCAGCCCCGCAGGCCCTCGATGACCTCCCCGCCCTCCATGTCCGGCAGTCCGAGGTCGAGCAGCACCACGTCGGGGTGCTCCCGGGACGCGATCTCCAGGGCCTGGCGGCCGGTGGCCGCCCGGTGGGTGCGGTAGCCGCGGGCCCTGAGGTTCACCAGCAGGGCCCGTGCGATCTGCGCGTCGTCCTCGACGACCAGCACCCCGGGGTTCACAGCCGCACCTCAGGAGCGGGTGACGGAGCGGCCGGAAGCGTCAGGACCATGGTCAGCCCTCCTCCGGGAGTGTCCCGGGCCTGCACCTGCCCGCCCAGGCCCTCGGCCAGCCCACGGGCCACGGCCAGACCCAGACCCACACCGGTGGTGGTGTCGCGGTCACCCGTGCGCTGGAACGGGCGGAAGATCCGCTCCTTGTCCGCGTCCGGGACGCCGGGGCCGTGGTCGACGACGTACAGGCGCATCGCGCCGGACCCGGCCTCGGCACGAAGGAGGACGGGGCCGGTGACGCTGTGCTTCAGGGCGTTCTCCACGAGGTTCGCGATGACCCGCACGAGCAGCCCGTGGTCCCCGAGCACGGGCGGCAGCCCGTCCGGGATCTCGGTGCGCACCCGGCGCAGTCCCGCCGTGCCGCCGAGGCTGTGCAGGGCGGTCTCCGCGAGGTCCTCGACCTCGAGCGGGGCGCGGTGCACGACGAGGTCCCCGGCCTGGATGCGGCTCATGTCGAGCAGGTCGTCGACCCGCTCCGTGAGCTGGTCGGCGGACTCCTCGATCGTGCTCAGCAGTTCCCGCGTGTCCTCCGCGCTGAGCTCCACGTCCTCGAGGCGCAGACTCGAGACGGAGGCCTTGATCCCGGCCAGGGGCGTGCGCAGGTCGTGGGAGACGGCGGCCAGCAGCGCCGTGCGCATCGCGTTGCCGGCCGCCAGCTCCTGGGCCTGCAGGCGCGCCTCGGCCAGCGCCTGCTGCTGGAGCACCGCGCCGACGCGCCCGGCGAAGGCCTCCAGCACGCCCTGGTCCGAGGCCTCCTTCGGGAACCCGTCGATCAGCAGGACGTGCCGCTCGTCGACGACGACCGTGTTGTCGCACGTCGAGGGGTCCGGTGCCGGACTCCCCGCGCCGGCCACCACCGTCCACCGCTCCGGCGCCGCCGTGTCCGAACCGTTCTCGGCCAGGGCCACTCCCCGCAGGTCGTAGGTACGGCGCAACCGGTCCAGCAGGGCGGGGATGCTCAACCCCTCGCTGATCACCCCGCCGGCCAGTTCGAACAGCACGGCCGCCTGGTGGCGGGCCCGGCCGGCCTCGGTGGTGCGCCGCGCCTCGATGTCGACGACACGGGCCACACCGGCGGCCACCAGCAGGAACAGCCCGAGTGCCCAGACGTTCAGCGGCTCGTGGATGATCCACATGCCGGTGGGCGGGGTGAAGAACCAGTTGAGGAGCATGGTGCTCAGCAGAGCGGCCCCCACCGCCGGCCACCACCCACCGAGGATCGCCACGAACACGACGACCGTCAGGTGGCACAGGAAGTTCAGTGTCACCGCCTCCGGGCCCGTGCCGGTCCCGAGGAAGATCCCTGTCAGGGCCCAGGGCGCGGCCGCGGCCAGGAGCCATCCCCCGAGGCGGCGCGCCGGGCTCAGGGCTGCCGGGTGCCTGCGCCGGCTCCTGGCCGGTGAGGAACCGCCGGGCGGGAAAGCCCCGGGCGAGGAGGCAGCCTGAGCGACGACCACCACGTCGAGGTCCCCGGCCGCGTCGACCCCCCGGGTGGCGATCGTGGAGGCGACCAGGCGGCGCCGGGACGCGCGGTGGCCCGCGCCGACCACCAGGTGCGTGGCCTGGACGCTGCGCGCGAACCCGAGCAGCGCCCCGGCCACGTCCTCGCCCAGCACCGTGTGCCACGTTCCGCCGAGGGTCTCCGCCATCCGCCGCCACCGCACGAGCGCGTCGGCGTCCGCCGCCGATCGGCGGGCGTCGCCGATGACGTGCACGGCCATGACCTCGGCCCCGGGCATCCGGTCGGCCAGCAGCCGGGCCCGCCGGAGCAGGTCCTCCGTCCCGGTCCCCCCTGACACGGCCACGACCACCCGGGCACGGCCGACCGGCCTCCCTGCGGCCTCCGCGGGAGAATCCCCCGCAGCGCCGTCCGGTGCTCGCGTCCGTGCCTCCACGGTGCCCTCCTCGGTCTCGCCCCGGGTCTCGTCCCGGGTGTGGCACTCGGCACCGTTCTCGGTGCCGGGCCGACTTGAGGCTCGGTGCTGTGCGCCCCGCACGCGAGCGTATCCACCCCCGGCCCCCACCGGCCACACCGGCGGCCGGACGTGCCGCCGGGGGCCGGTGCCGGCGCGGCCCCGGGGACGGGACCGGCTCTCAACCGATGATGGGCCGCTCCTCGGGCAGGCGGTACAGCCGCCGCTGGGTGCGCAGCGCCAGGGACGCGCCGACGGTGATGGTCCCCACCCGACCCAGGAACATCAGGGCGACGAGCACCAGCTCCGCGCTCGCCGGGAGGTCACCGGTGATGCCCATGGACAGCCCCACGGTGCCGAAGGCGGAGACGCACTCGAACAGCGCGGTCTCCAGACCGTGGTCGGTCAGCACGAGCAGGGCGATGGTCCCGCCGATGACCGCGGCGATGCCCAGCAGCGCCACCGACAGCGCCTGACGCTGGACCGAGGAACTGACCGAGCGGGGACCGACGGTGACCTGGTCGTGGCCGCGGATCTCGGTCCAGATCGCGAAGCCCAGGACCAGGAACGTGGCGATCTTGATTCCGCCGGCGGTGCCGGCGCTGCCGCCGCCGATGAACATGAGCACATCCGTGGTGAGCAGGGTCTCGGAGGACGCCGCGGAGTAGTCGATGCTGTTGAATCCGGCGGTGCGCGGGAAGACGGTCAGGGCGAGGGCCGCCAGCAGCTTGCCGCCCACCGAGAGGTCGCCCAGGGTCTCGGGCCTCTCCCACTCGAAGGCCGCGAACAGCACGAACCCGAGCACCAGCAGCACCAGCGTGCCGTAGACGGTCAGCCTGACGTGCACGGTCCAGCCCTTCTTCAGGGCGCTGCCGCGCAGCAGCTCGATGATCACGGGGAAGCCGAGCCCGCCGAGGACCACGGCCGTGCAGACGGGGACGATGATCCACGGGTCGTCGACGAAGCCCATGAGGCTGTCGCTGAACACCGAGAACCCGGCGTTGTTGAACGCCGAGACGGCGTGGAAGACCCCGTGCCAGATCGCCGGAAGCGGGGCGTGGTCGTAGGCGGCCCAGAACCGCACGGTGAGGACGACCGCGGTGACCGCCTCCACGGCGAACATGATCTGGGCGACCCGCAGCAGCACCCGGCGGACGTCGCCCAGGTTGAGGGTGTGGGTCTCGGAGGCGGCCACCAGTTGGGTCCACAGGCCGAGGCGCTTGCGCACGAGCAGCGCCAGCAGGGTGCTCAGCGTCATGATCCCGAACCCGCCGACCTGGATCAGGACGAGGATCACCACCTGGCCGAAGGGACTCCAGAACGTGGGCGTGTCCACCGTGATCAGCCCGGTCACGCAGACGGCGGAGAAGGCCGTGAAGATCGCCGGCATGACCACGGGCGCGTCGTGGACGGCTCGGGAGACCGGCAGCATCAGCACGAGCGCTCCGCACAGGATCGTCACCAGGAAGCCCGCCGGCACCAGCCGCACCGGGTTGTCCACGAACGCCTGCCTCATCGGCCCGGGGATCAGCTTCCTCCGGGTGCGCTTCGACCCGGGCCCCTTCGTCCCCGGAGTGCCGGCCCTGGAGTCCTTCGTCCCGAGGGTCTTCGCTGCCGGGGCTTGTGACCCGGGCACCGCTCGCGGCGCACTGCCCACCGGATCCACGGCAACCACCTCCTGCGGACCGCGGCCCTCTCCCCGGAGCGGGCCGCTGGGGGCGACCGCTCTCCTGCGCAACGGCTGCCGTCCACCGCTGCTGCGCACAGTCCACCGCTCCCGGGGTGCACCACAGGTGGTTCTTAATGCCGCGCTAATGCCGCCGTGAGACTTCTTGACACCCTCTTCACACCGTCCGGCCGAGCCCGTGGAGGCGGGCCGCCCCGACACGAACCACTACCGGCCGCCACGCGGTCCGGTTGTCCTGTTGCTCGTCGGCCCACCCCGGGGACTTCCGACACGTCCCGTCGTCCGCGCGACGCGCCGGAACGCTCCGGCACGCACCTCGACATGAGGTCAGACCTCGCCCGCAGTACCGTGGACCCTGCCCGGAACACCACGGGCGTGCGCCCCGATCCCTGAACCATGAGGAGACCGCCCCGTGCCGACCCCGCCCGACGCCCCGCACGGCGCGCCCCCCTCCCGCCGGGCCCTGGTGTACCTGGGCGTGTGCGTGGTGCTCGTGGGCCTGAACCTGCGCACGGTCTTCTCGAGCTTCGCCGCGATCCTGCCGGAGATCACCGCCGCCGCCGACCTGCCGGGCTGGGCTGTCACCGTGCTCACCACGGCACCGGTGACCCTGCTCGGGGTCTTCGCCCCGCTGGCTCCCCGGCTGGCCCGCCGCTTCGGGGCCGAGCACGTGCTGCTGGGGGCGATGATCCTGCTCGCCGCGGGGCTCGCGATCCGCGGCCTCCCCGTGGCCGGGACCGCGACCGTGCCCGCCCTGCTGGCGGGCACGGTCGCCTGCGGCGCCGCGATCGCGCTGGGCAACGTGCTGCTGCCCTCGATCGTCAAGCGGGACTTCACCCACCGGCTCGGGCTGATGAGCGGGCTCTACACCACGGCGATCGCAGCCTCCGCCGCCCTGGGGGCGGGCCTGACCTACCCCGTCCTGCAGGCCACCGGGTCCTGGCGGGCCGCCCTGGCCGGCTGGGCCGTGCCCGCGGTCCTGGTCGTTGCCCTGCTCGTCCCGGTGGCCCTGCGCCACCGCAGCGGGACGGCCCCCGCGGCCGGCGGCGGGCACAGCCCGTGGCGCTCCCCCGTGGCCTGGCAGGTCACCCTGTTCATGGTCTTCCAGGCCATGATGTCCTTCAGCGTCTTCGCCTGGCTCGCCCCGATCCTGCGCGACCGCGGGATCGACGGCGGGACCGCCGGCGTCATCGTGGCCGTCTCCATCCTGCTGCAGATGGCCGGCTCCCTCACCGCTCCCGTGCTGGCCGTGCGGCTGGCCGACCAGCGGGTGCTCAATGCCGTCGTCGCCCTGATGGCCGGCGGCGGCTTCGCCCTGTCGATCCTCGGGCCCCTGCAGCTCGTCTGGCTCTGGACCGGCCTGCTCGGCCTCGGCCAGGGCGCCCTGACCGCCGTGGCCCTGACCATGATCGCCCTGCGCACCCGCTCGTCCGCCATGGCGGTCCGGCTCTCCGGGATGATGCAGGCCCTCGGCTACGGTCTCGGCTCCTCCGGGACCCTGCTGGTGGGGCAGCTGCTGGCCTGGACCGGCGGCTTCACCGCCGCAGCGGCGCTCTTCACGGTGGTCGGCGCCCTCGCCGCGGTCTTCGGGTGGCAGGCGGGCAGGGCGCGGTTCGTCCGGGAGTAGCCGGGCGGACCCCCGCGGCCCCGGCAACACCGGCGCCACGGAGCACCGCGGACGATCCCGGCCCGGACTTCTTCCATAACACTATTGACCTACTCCTTGGTAACCCATATAGAGCCATGGCCGTCCTGAGTGTGCAGAGATAAACTCCAAGGGACCGCCGGCGCACCTCCCCGGCGGTCCACCTTCCCGGTGTTCCACCGCCTCCGGGGGCGTCCCGAGAACCGGACGACGGGGGCGGTCGACGGAGGCACCGGCCGGACATTCCGGCACACCTTCTCGTCCCGGTCCACGGACGAGGCCTCGACTCCGGAACCTGGGGGCACCCACCGTGAAACATCCACTGATCTCCCGCCTGGCCTCCGTCGCATCGGTGGCCGTGCTGGCCGCGACGGGCGTCGCGATCGGCGGCGCGGCCCACGCCGCGCCCTATCCGTACTTCTCCTCCCCGCAGGGGTGGCGCGTCGACCAGCACCCCCGTGAGCTCGCCGACGTCAACGGCGACGGGTGGGAGGACATCGTGGGCTTCGGCGACGCCGGCGTCTGGGTGTCCTACGCCCAGCTCAACGGCTACGCGGCCCCGCACCTGGTGGTCCCCGACTTCGGCCGGAACCAGGGCTGGCGGCCCGACCGCCACGTCCGCACGGTGGCCGACGTCGACGGCGACGGGCGCGAGGACGTCGTCGGCTTCGGCGACGCCGGGGTCCACGTCTCGTTCGCCGGTTCGAGCGGCGGCTTCAGCGCACCGAGGCTGCTGGTGCGGAACTTCGGCCGGGACCAGGGCTGGCGGGTGGACCAGCACCCCCGGCAGCTCGTCGACCTCAACGGCAACGGGACCGCAGACATCGTCGGCTTCGGCCACTCCGGCGTGCACATCTCCCACGGCATGCCGGACCGGTCGTTCTCCGGCACCGGAAAGCGCATCGACAGCTACGGCTGGGACCGGGGGTGGCGGATCGACAAGAACCCGCGGCTGCTCGCCGACATGGACGGCAACGGGACCGCGGACATCGTCGGCTTCGGCGACGCCGGCGCGTACGTGTCCTACTACTCGGGCCCGGGCGACACGTTCACCGCGGCCGCCCTGGCGGTGCCGAACTTCGGCCACCAGCAGGGCTGGCGCGTCGGCCAGCACCCGCGGGAGCTGGGGGACGTCAACGGCGACGGCCGCGCCGACATCGTCGGCTACGGCTACTCGGGGGTCTCCGTGGCCTACTCGCAGGGCCACCTGTCCTTCTCCGGGGTCGCACTGAAGGTGCGCGACTTCGGGCAGGCCCAGGGCTGGCAGGGCGACCGGCACCCGAGGACCCTCGGCGACATCGACGGCGACGGGATCCAGGACCTCGTCGGCTTCGGCAACGCGGGCGTGCACGTCGCCCACGGCCGGAGCGGCAACGTCTTCGGCGCCCCGTACCTGAAGTTCGACGACTTCGGCTACGACCAGGGCTGGCGGATCGACCGGCACCTGCGGCTGCTGGGCGACGCCGACGGCAACGGGCGGGACGACGTCGTCGCCTTCGGGGACCACGGTCTGTACCTGTCGCGGTCCTGACCGCCATTTATTGTTGAACAATCTGCCGGAAGGGGGCATGCTGGAGGGACCGACGTGACAAGGAGCACACCATGACGTCCTCCAGCATCGACCTCAACGCGGACTGCGGCGAATCGCTCAGCGCCTGGGCCATGCCGAGCGACGACGCCGTCCTCGGCGTGGTCACGAGCGCCAACGTGGCGTGCGGCTTCCACGCCGGGGACCCGACCGTCGCCCGCCGCACGTGCGCCACGGCCGCGGCGAACGGCGTGGTCGTGGGCGCCCATGTCTCCTACGACGACCTCAAGGGCTTCGGCCGCCGCTTCGTCGCGGTGCCCCGCGCGGAGCTGACCGACCAGGTGGTCTACCAGATCGGCGCCCTGCAGGCCCTGGCGCGCGTCTCGGGCACGGCGGTGCGCTACGTGAAACCGCACGGTGCCCTGTACAACGCGATCGTCCACCACGAGGAGCACGCCGCGGCCGTGGTCGACGCCGTGCGCGCGGTCGACCCCGAGCTGCCGCTGCTGGTGCTGCCCGGATCGGAGGTCGAGCGGCAGGCCGGCGCGGCCGGACTGCGGACCGTCCGCGAGGCCTTCGCCGACCGGGGCTACACGCCGCAGGCCACCCTCGTGCCGCGTTCCGAGCCCGGCGCCGTGCTGCACGACGCCGGGCGGATCGCGGCGCGCGTCGTGCGGATGGCCGTCGAGGGCGTCGTCGAGGCCGTCGACGGCTCCCTCGTGGACGTGGACGCCGAGAGCATCTGCGTGCACGGGGACACCCCGGGGGCCCTGCAGATCGCCCAGCACGTGCGCGGGGCCCTCGAGGAGGCCGACGTGCGCGTCGGCAGCTTCCGGTGAGCACCCCCCGGCGGGTGCGCCCGCTGGGCCCGCGTGCGGCCCTGGTCGAGTGCGCCGACCTGCACGACGCCGTGGCGCTGCACGCCCGTCTCGCCGGCCTGCCCGGCGTGGTGGACTGCGTGGCGGGGGCGGAGACCGTGGTCGTGCGCGCGGCGACCACCGCGGCCCTGCGGCGGCTCGCCGCCGTCGCCCGGACGGCCCCGCTCGGGGACGCCGGGACCCGCGAGGCCCGGACCGTGACGATCGACGTCGTCTACGACGGCGAGGACCTCGAGGCCGTCGGCGAGCTCACCGGCCTCGGCGCCGAGGGGGTGGTGCGGGCGCACACGGAGGGCGAGTGGACGGCCGCGTTCGCCGGCTTCGCCCCGGGCTTCTTCTACTGCGCCGGCCACGACGGCCTCGACGTCCCCCGCCGCGACACGCCCCGCACGGCCGTCCCGGCCGGATCGGTGGCCCTGGCCGGCCGGTTCTCCGCCGTCTATCCGCGCCGCTCCCCCGGCGGCTGGCAGCTCATCGGCCGCACCGCGGCCCGGATGTTCGAGCTGAAGCGGGAGGACCCGGCCCTGCTGCGGCCCGGGGACCGCGTGCGCTACCGGGCCGTGCGCGAGCTCGTGGAGCCCGTGCCGGGCGCCACCGGGCCGGGCTCCACCGAGCCGGTCGCGGGCCCGCACCTGGTCGTGGACGGCCCCGGCCTCCAGACCCTCGTGCAGGACCGCGGACGGGGCGGCTCCGCCGCGCTGGGCGTCTCGCCCTCCGGAGCCCTCGACGACGACGCCGCCGCGCGCGCCGGCCGGCTCGTCGGCAACCCCCCGGACGCCGCGGTGCTGGAGAACCTGCTCGGCCGGCTCGCACTGACCGCGCACGGGGACCACGTCCTCGCGGTGACCGGCGGCGAGGCGCCGCTGGCCGTGGAGGGTCCGGCGCCCTTCCGGCCCGCTCCGGGCACCCCGTTCGCCCTGCGCGACGGCGAACGGCTCGTCGTGGGCGCCACCACTGCCGGCGCGCGGGTCTACGTGGGCGTGCGCGGCGGGATCGCCGTGCCGCCCGTGCTCGGCAGTCGCGCCACCGACACCCTCTCCGGCCTCGGCCCCGCCCCGCTGGCTGCCGGCGACGCGCTGCCGGTCGGCCCGGCACCGGGCACCGCCGTCCAGCCCCCGGAGCCTCTTCCCGCGCGGCCGGGGACGCCCGTGGTCCGCGTCGTGCCCGGTCCGCGGGACGACTGGTTCACCGCTTCCGCCGTCGAGGAGTTCTTCGGCCGAGAGTGGGAGCTCACTGCCTCCTCCGACCGTGTGGGGGCCCGCCTCGCGGGCGAACCGCTGGAGCGCTCGCACACCGGGGAGCTGCCCAGCGAGGGGACCGTGCCCGGCTGCGTGCAGGTCCCGCCCTCCGGGCTGCCCGTGGTCCTGCTCCAGGACGCGCCCACGACCGGCGGCTATCCCGTGATCGGGGTGGTGGTCCCCGAGGACCTCTCGGTCCTGGCCCAGCTGGCCCCGGGTACCCGCCTGCGCTTCCAGCGGGTGCCGCCGCCGGATCTGGCCCCGCCGGGCGAACCCGCCACCGCCCACGAGACCGCCGAGACCGCCGAGACCGCCGAGACCGCCGAGACCGCCGAGACCGCCGAGACCCAGGAGTAGCACCGTGCGCAAGGTCCTGATCGCCAACCGCGGGGAGATCGCCGTCCGTGTCGTCCACGCCTGCGCGGAGGCCGGTCTGACCTCGGTCGCCGTCTACGCCGACCCGGACGCCGACGCCCCGCACGTCCTGCTCGCCGACGAGGCCTACGCGCTCGAGGGCAGCTCCGCCGCGGAGACCTACCTGGACGGGGACGCGGTGCTCGCCGTCGCCCGCCGGTGCGGTGCGGACGCCGTGCACCCCGGATACGGGTTCCTGTCGGAGAACGCGGGCTTCGCCCGGGCGGTGATCGAGGCGGGCCTGACCTGGATCGGTCCCTCCCCCGAGACGATCGCGCTGCTCGGGGACAAGGTCGCCGCCCGCGAGATCGCCCGGCGGGCCGGCGCGCCGCTCGTGCCCGGCAGCGACGGCCCCGTGGAGAGCGCCGAGGAGGCCCGGGCCTTCGCCGAGGAGCACGGCCTGCCGGTGATCGTCAAGGCCGCCCACGGCGGCGGCGGGCGCGGGATGCGCGTGGTCCGGGAGCTCGAGCACGTGGCGGACGCCTTCGTCTCGGCGGCCCGCGAGGCGCAGAGCGCGTTCGGGCGCGGGGAGTGCTTCGTGGAGCGGTTCCTGGACCGCCCTCGGCACGTGGAGGCGCAGGTCGTCGCGGACGCCCACGGCGACGTCGTCGTGCTCGGGACCCGGGACTGCTCCCTCCAGCGCCGCCACCAGAAGCTCGTGGAGGAGGCGCCCGCGCCGTTCCTGACGGACGACCAGCGCGAGCGCATCGCCCGGGCCGCCGAGGGCATCGCCCGGGAGGCCGGGTACGTGGGCGTGGGCACGGTCGAGTTCCTCGTGGCCCAGGACGGGCTCATCTCGTTCCTGGAGGTCAACACCCGGCTCCAGGTCGAGCACCCGGTGACCGAGGAGGTCTACGGCGTGGACCTCGTGCGCGCCCAGCTGGCCGTGGCGGCCGGCGAGCGGCTGCCGGTGCCCACGGCCCCGGACGAGCGGGGGCACGCGCTCGAGTTCCGGATCAACGCCGAGGACCCCGGCCGCGGCTTCCTGCCCTCCGGCGGGACGGTCGAGGCCGTGGACACCCCCACGGGCCCGGGTGTCCGGGTGGACTCCGGCGTGCGCAGCGGAACGCGAGTGGCCACGTCCTTCGACTCGCTGCTGCTCAAGCTCGTCGTGAGCGCCCCCACCCGGGAGCAGGCGATCGTGCGGGCGCGCACGGCCCTGCGCGAGCTGCGGGTGCACGGGGTGGCGACCACCGTCCCGTTCCACCGCGCCGTGCTGGACGCCCCGGCCTTCACCGGCGGCGACGGCCTCGGCGTGTGGACCACGTGGATCGAGGAGGAGTTCGCCGGCCGGCTCGCCCCGGACACCGGCTACGCCCGCGCGGACGCCGCCGGGCGCACCCGCTTCACCATCGACGTCGACGGCCGGCGCGTGAGCATCGGGATCCCGGACGCGCTCGCGGCCGCCCTGAGCTCCGCACCGGCCGGGAGCGCCGCCCCCGCCCCGGCCGCGGCGGACGACGACGCCGTGACCGCGCCCTTCGCCGGCACCCTGGTCTCGTGGCTGGTGTCGGAGGGGGACAGCGTGGAGGCGGGCCAGGACGTGGCCGTGCTGGAGGCCATGAAGACCGAGACCCGCGTCCCGGCACCCCGGGCGGGCACCGTGCTGGAGCTCGCCGTGGGCCCCGGCGAGGCCGTGGCCGCCGAGCAGGTGCTCGCGCGGCTCGCGACGGATGCCGGGGGTGCCGGGGGCGCGGAGCGGTGAACGCCGTCGAGCACGACGTCCTGACCACGGCCGCCGCCCAGGCCGGCCCCGCCCCGCACGGGGAGGTCATCCCGTGGGCCGCCGACGTCCTGCGCCAGGGCATCATCGCGGGCCGGCTGCTGCCGGGCACCCGCCTCTCGGAGACCCGGGTGAGCGAGGTGCTCGGGATCTCCCGCAACACCCTGCGCGAGGTCTTCACCGTGCTGGACGGCGAGAACCTCCTGACCCGGGTCCCCAACCGCGGCGTCTCGGTGGCCCGTCCGGGCGCGGACGACGTGCGGGAGATCTACCGGGTGCGGCTGGCCCTGGAGACCTCGGCCCTGCGCTGGACGGAGCCGGCCCCGCAGCCGGGCCTGCGCGCGGCGGTCGAGGCGGGCCGCGCCGCGCGCGAGCGGGGCGACGTCCGGGGCATGGCCGACGCCAACCAGCGGTTCCACGGCGGTGTGGTCGAGCTCGCCCGATCGGTGCGGCAGAACGAGCTGATGGCCCGCACGCTCGCGGAGATGCGGCTCGTCTTCTTCTCGATGCACGAGGACCCCTCGTTCCACGCGCCGTACATCGAGCGCAATGCCCGGATCCTCGCGCTGTTCGAGCAGGGCCGCCGGGAGGAGGCCGCCGAGCGGATGCACGACTACCTCGCGGTCTCGCGGCGCCGACTGCTCGAGGTGCTCGAGGGCCCACGGGTCCGGTAGGCACGCGGCGGGGTCCGGATGCCCCGGCGTCAGACGGCCGGGGCCAGTGCACCTCGCGTCCCGTCGCCTTCCTCCGCGGCGGCGAGCACGGCCCGGACGCCATCGGCGCCGAGCCCGGAGGCCTCGGCCAGCACCGCCAGGGCCACGCCGTGGGAGGCCGCCTGACGGAGGGCCCGGTGCAGCTCGCAGACCGCCTGGTCCAGGGCCCAGCGCGCCGACTCCAGGGCCGCGTCCACGGGTTCGACGTCGAAGCCCACCCCGATCTCCCCGTCGGACTCCGCGGCGTCGTCGAGCACCTGGTCGAGCGTCCACTCGGCGGACTCGACCTCGCCGGCGGCGGTGAAGACGCGCTCGACGAGCACCGGGTGGTGGAACCTCACCTCCCCGTCGACGGCCTCGACGTCAGGCGCCAGGGCCCCCTCGTCCGGGAGCTGGAGGAGGGGGACGTGGACGCTGTCCGTCGCCGGGGGCGTCGACTGCTGGGGCACTGCCTTGCTCATCTTCGGACCTTCCTCGACATGCTGGTGGTGCGGGTCCCGGGGCAGGGCGCTGCCCGCAGCCCCGGCCGTGGGGTACATGCAACTCCAGGGGAACGGCCATGTCCAGCAGCCGCAGCAGCCGATTGCGGGGAGCGGATCGTGCCCTCGTCCCGGGTCCTTCCCAGGGGACCACCCGGCCGATCTGCGCGACCAGGATCCGCCGGTGAACAGCACGCGAACATCGGCCCCGGCGGAGGTCCAGGGACCCTCGTCCGGTGATCTCCCAGGCTGTGACGTGCGACAACAATGGTCCGCACCGGTGGACAGGGGCGTGCCCCGGCTCCTAGGGTGCCAGGAGGGGCCCGAGGGGGATCCGGGCCCCGGAGCAGGCTTCCCACCCTGTGCCACCACCAGCTCCGCCGGCGCGCCCGGGGCCCGACCCGGCCGCGCGCCGCCGTGCGGAACTCCGCGAACCACTCCCCGAACGCACGACCGCCCGGCCCCCGCCGGCGGTCGATCCCTCGTGCGCCCTCCCACCGGAGACCCCGACCCCATGAGCAGAACCGAAACCCCCGCACCCCGTGCCGCCGGCACCGCCCGCAGCTCTGCGGCCACCGGGCCCGCTGACGCCGCCGCGACTGCGCCGGTCGCGCCCGGGACCGCCCGCCGGACCTCCGTCGCACCCGGCGCCGCGCACCGCGCATCCGCCGCACCCCGGGAAGCGGGTCCCGGCGCTCCCACCCGCAGGCCGCGCCTCGTCGCGGTGGACGTCGCACGAGGGATCGCGCTCGTCGGCATGATCGCGATCCACGTGCTGCCCGTCCACGACGCCGTCACCTTCGAGTCCACGCTGCAGTGGGAGCTGTTCGCCGGTCGCGCTGCGGCGCTGTTCGCGCTGCTGGCCGGGCTGAGCCTGGCGTTCTCGTCCGGCGGCCGCACGCCGCACCGCGGCCGCGAGCTGGCCGCCACCCGCGCCGGACTGGTCGTACGGGCCCTGCTCATCGCCACCGCGGGGCTGCTCGTCAACGAGGCCATGCCCTCACCGGCCCCGGCGGTGGGCATCCTGGTCTACTACGGCGCCTTCTTCCTGCTCGCGATCCCCCTGCTGAGCCTGCGCCGCCGGACCCTGGCGGTCTGCGCCGTGCTCTTCGCCGTGCTGGGCCCCGTGCTGGTGCACACCGTGGGCTCCGCCCTGCCCCAGCCGGAGACCTCCAACCCGACCGTGGGCAGTGTGCTCGCCGACCCGGCGGCCGCCCTCGCCCAGCTCCTGCTGACCGGGACGTACCCGGCCCTCCCCTACCTGACGTATCTCTGCGCCGGGCTGCTGCTGGGGCGCCTGGACCTGCACGAGGTGACGGTCGGCGTCCGCACGGCCGTCGTCGGAGGGGTCCTGGCCGTGGGGTCCTGGGCCGTCTACCGGGGGCTGGTCCTGCAGGGCGGCGGCTACGAGCAGCTGAGGCGGCACACCCCCGGACTGACCCGGGAGCAGATCGACGAGATCCTCGTCTGGGGCCCGAGCCCCGACCTGCCCACGTCCACGTGGTGGTGGCTGCTCACGGCCGGCCCGCACAGCAACACCCCGGTGGCCCTGCTCATGGACCTGGGCACGGGGCTGGCCGTGCTCGGCGCGCTGCTCGTCCTGGTGCGGACCGGCCGGCTCTGGGCCGTGCCGGCGGCCATAGGCTCCATGACCCTGACCCTCTACGCCGCCCACCTGCTCGCGCTGGCCACCGAGGCGCACTACGACCAGCGCGCGCCGTGGTTCGCCGCGCACGTCGCCGCCGCCGCCGTCCTCGCGGTGCTCTGGCGCCGGTTCCTCGGCCAGGGTCCGCTCGAGCGCCTCGTCGCGGTCGCCGTGCGGGGCACCCGCCGGGCGGTCCTGGCCGGCGGACGCGCACGGGGGCCTCACCAGCCGTGGCCGGGGAGCTGCCGCCGGAGGTGAGGACCCGCCGGAGGTGAGCCGACGCGGTCGCCGTCCGGGTCCGGCCGTCGTCGTGCGGTCGGACGGGACGGTCGGACGGGACGGTCGGACGGGGCGGTCGGACGGGGCGGTCAGGCGACGGGGACGACGGGCTCCTCCACGGGCCGGGTCCGGGCGGCGCCGGTCCTGGCGTGGGTGGCGTAGAGGGTGAGCCCCACGAAGGTCAGCCCGCCCACGAGGTTGCCGAGGACCGTGGGGATCTCGTTCCAGACGAGGTAGTCCATGACGGAGAAGTCGCCGCCGAGCAGGATGCCGGAGGGGAACAGGTACATGTTCACGACCGAGTGCTCGAAGCCCATGTAGAAGAAGAGGAGGATGGGCATCCACATGGCGATCACCTTGCCGGAGACGCTCGTGGACATCATCGCGGCGACCACGCCGGTGGAGACCATCCAGTTGCACAGCACGGCGCGGATGAACAGGGTGAGCATCCCGGCGGCGCCGAACTCGGCGTAGCCGACCGTGCGGCCCTCGCCGATCTCGCCGATCTGCTGACCGATCTCGTTCGGGGGCAGGGAGAACCCGTAGGTGAAGATGACCGCCATCATCAGCGCCACGGTGAACGCGCCGCCGAAGTTGCCGAGGAAGACCAGGCCCCAGTTGCGCAGCACCGAGCGCACGGTGACGCCGGGGCGACGGTCGATCAGCGCCAGCGGCACGAGGGTCATCACGCCCGTGAGCAGGTCGAAGCCCAGCAGGTAGAGCAGGCAGAAGCCGACCGGGAAGAGCAGGGCGCCGGCGAGCGGCTGGCCGGTCTGCACCGTGACCGTGACGGCGAAGGCGGCGGAGAGGGCGAGGATGGCCCCGGCCATGAAGGCCCGGATCAGGGTGTCGCGGGTGGACATGAAGACCTTGGCCTCACCCGCGTCGATCATCTTCGTGACGAAGTCTGCTGGTTTCACATAGGACATCGGGACTGCTCCGTGGGGACGGGGACGGGTGAGGAGGCGCCGGACCCGTCGGCGGGCCGGCGCCCCGTGGGGATCCAGTCTGGGCGCCGGATGTTTCCCCGCTGTGTCCACCGGCGCACCGGGGGATCAACTCGTGCTCACCGGACGGCGGGCGGCTCGTGCGGGTCGGGCCGCCCCGCCCCCACGGGACGCTCCGCTCAGGCCTCGGCCCGGCGCACGAGGCGCTCGGCGTGGCGGATCAGGGGCTCGTCGACCATCTGCCCCCGGAACGTGAAGACCCCGCCGGCGCGGCGGGCGGCGGCCAGCAGCTCGCGGGCGGCCGCGACCTCCTCGGGGTCCGGGCGGTAGGCGGCCCGGACGGTGGCCACCTGACCGGGATGCACGCACGCGGTGGCGGCGAAGCCGACGGCGGCCGCGTCCAGCACCTCCTCGCGCAGGCCGTCGAGGTCGCCGACGTCCAGGTGCACCGCGTCGATCGCGGGCTTGCCGGCGGCGCCCGCCGCCAGCAGGACGGCGGATCGGGCGTGCCGGGCCACGTCCCGGTAGCCGCCGTCCGGCCGGCGGGACGAGCTGCCGCCCAGGGACGCCACGAGGTCCTCCGCGCCCCACATGAGGGCCACGACGTTGTCCGTCCGGGCGATCTCCGCGGCGTTGACCACCCCCTCCGCGGTCTCGCACAGGGCGACGACGCGGTCCAGGCCCTGCCGGGCGACCTCCGCGAGCTGCCGTGCCGAGGCCGCCTTGGGCAGCATCACGGTGCTGTACCCGGTGCGCCCCAGGGCCACGAGGTCGCGGTCGAGGTCCTCGGTGCCGGCGGCGTTGACGCGCACGACCGTGCGGGCGGGGTCGAGAGGGGTCGCCACGAGGGCGTCGCGGGCGGCCGCCCGGGCACCGGGGGCCACGGCGTCCTCGAGGTCGAGGACCACGACGTCCGCCCGCTCCGCGGCCTTGCCGAAGCGGTCGGGGCGGTCGGCCGGGCAGAACAGCAGGGCGGGGCCGAGCACGAGGCCGCCCGTCACGGCGTTCCCGGGCCGGGCAGCTCCGGCGCGGCCTCACGCGACCACACGAGCACGGACCGTGTGCACCGGGCGACGACGACGCCGTCCTGGTTGCGGCCGGTGTGCCGGAGGCGGACGATCCCCTGGCCCGGCCGGGAGGCCGAGAGACGCTTGTCCAGCAGCTCGGAGGAGGAGTAGAGCGTGTCCCCGTGGAACAGCGGGTGCGGGAACGCCACGTCCTCGAGGCCGAGGTTCGCCACGATCGTGCCCAGGGTCAGCTGCCCCACCGAGGCCCCCACGAGGGTCGAGAGGGTGAACATGGAGTTCACGAGACGCCGGCCGGCGGGCTGCCGCGCGGCCCAGGCCGCGTCCAGGTGCAGGGGCTGGGTGTTCATGGTGAGGGTCGTGAACAGGACGTTGTCCGTCTCCGTCACCGTCCGGCCCGGGGCGTGCTCGTAGACCGTGCCCGCCTCGAACTCCTCGTAGAAGAGCCCGCGCTGGCGGACCACCCGGCGTTCCTCCTCCACAGCGGCCTCCTCGCCGTCCCGGTCCACGGTTCCCGGTTCCCGGCCCGGTCCCGGGGTCACAGACCCAGTTCCCGGGCGATGAGCATCAGCTGCACCTCCGTGGTGCCCTCGCCGATCTCGAGGACCTTCGAGTCCCGGTAGTGGCGGGCCACGCGGATCTCGTTGAGGAAACCGCAGCCGCCGAAGACCTGCGTGGCGTCGCGCGCGTTGTCCACGGCGGCCTCGGCCGCCACGACCTTGGCGATGGCCGCCTCGGTGCGGAAGGGCCGGCCGGCGAGCAGCCGTGCGGCCGCGTCCCGGTAGGCGAGGCGGGCCGTGTGCGCCCGGGTCTGCATGCGGGCGATCTTGAAGGCGATGGCCTGGTGGCCGCCGATGGGCCGGCCGAAGGCCGTGCGCTCCCGGGCCCGGCGGACCGCCTCCTCCACGCACCCCTGCGCCGCACCGGCGGCGAGCGCCGCGAGGGCGATGCGGCCCTCGTCGAGGACGGACAGGAAGCCGGCGTGGCCGCGACCCTCCTCCCCCAGCAGGTTCTCCTCCGGCACGCGGACGTCCCGGAGGGTGAGCGGGTGGGTGTCCGAGGCGTTCCAGCCGACCTTGTCGTAGGCGGGCTCCGCGCGGAACCCGGGGGTGTCGGTGGGGACGAGGATCGCGGAGATCTCCTTCCGGACCCGCCCGTCCGGCCGCTCCGCGGTGCCGGTGACCGCGGTGACGGTGACCAGGCGGGTGATGTCGGTGCCGGAGTTGGTGATGAACGCCTTCTCGCCGTCGACCACCCACTGCCCGTCCTCCCGCCGGGCGGTCGTGCGGGTGCCGCCGCCGTCGGAGCCGGCCTCGGGCTCGGTCAGCCCGAAGCCCGCGAGCGCGCGCCCCGAGGCGAGCTCGGGCAGCCAGCGCTGCTTCTGCTCCTCGGAGCCGAACCGGGCGATCGGCGCGGCGCCGAGGCAGACGGCGGCCTCGAGGGTGATGGCGACCGACTGGTCGACCCGGGCGAGCTGCTCGATCGCCACGCACAGCGCCAGGAGGTCGCCGCCCGTTCCGCCGTACTCCTCGGGGAAGGGCAGTCCGAACAGGCCCAGCTCCGCCATCTGCGCCACGAGGTCGTAGGGGAACGTCCCGGCGGCGTCGTGCCCGGCGGAGACCGGGGCGACCACCTCGTCGGCGAAGGCCCGGACGGTGTCGGCGAGGCGCTGATGGGCCTCGGGAAGCTCGGTGTTCATGGGCTGTGCTCCTCTGCGCTGGGGCGGTGGGGCGGGGGTCCGGCGGCCGGGGCGTTCTCGTGCGCCGGCGGGCCGGCGGGCAGGCCCTCGGGCCGGGCGGCGGGGGCGTCGTCGGGGACCACGCGGGCGAGCAGCTGGTGGAGCCGGACGACCTCCCCCTCCCGCACGAGGACCTCGACGGTCCCGGCGGTGGGGGCGGTCAGCCGGAGCTCCATCTTCATGGCCTCCACGACGACGACCGCCTCTCCCTCCCCGACGCGCTCGCCGGTGGCGACCGGCACCGCGACGACCGTGCCGGGCATCGGCGAGTGCAGCTCGGGGGCCGCGGTCCCGGCCGTCCGCTCGAGGGCGGCGAGCGTGCGCTCGAGCAGCCGGGCCCGGTCCAGGACGGCGAGCTCGAACGCGGCGCCGCCCTCCCCGATCCAGACGCTGCTCCCGTCGGGGGCGGCGGCGAGGTGGACGGTCCGTGCCGTGCCCCCGGTCTCGAGCAGGTGGGCGTGCGGCCGGCCCGGGAGGGGCGTCAGGCGCACGGAGCCGTCGACGACGACGCGGCGCGGCTGCTCGAGACCGTGGGCCAGCCTCAGGGCGGGGTGGGCGCGGCCGGTGGGCCGCCAGCCGTCCGCGCGTCCCCACGGGCCCGGGTCGCCGGACGGGGACCGGCCGGCGGGGCGGCGCTCCTGGAGGAAGGCCGCCGCGGCCGCGAGGTGCGTCTCGTCGGGGGCGGTGAACCGCAGCTCGGGCAGCCGTCGCTCGATGAGCGTGGTGTCCGTCTCTCCCGCCCGCACGGCCGGGTCGCCGACGAGCGCGCGCAGGTACTCCGTGTTCGTGCCGACCCCGAGCACGACCGTGTCCGCCAGGGCGAGGTCGAGCCGGTCCAGGGCCTGCTCGCGCGTCGCACCCCAGGCGACGACCTTGGCGAGCAGCGGGTCGTAGGCCGACCCCACCGTCAGGCCCTCGGCCAGGGAGGAGTCGACGCGGATCCCCGGACCGGAGGCCTCCTGGAGCGCGAGCACGGTCCCGGCGGTGGGCAGGAACCCGCGCGCGGGGTCCTCGGCGTAGAGCCGGGCCTCCACCGCGTGGCCGGTGAGCACCACGTCCTCCTGGGCCAGGGCCAGGGCCTCCCCGGCGGCGACGCGCACCTGCTGCTCCACGAGGTCCAGGCCCGTGACCAGCTCGGTCACGGGGTGCTCGACCTGCAGGCGCGTGTTCATCTCCATGAACCAGAAGGTGTCCGGGCGCTCCGCCGGGACGAGGAACTCCACGGTGCCCACCCCGGTGTAGCCCACCGAGCGGGCCACCCGGCAGGCTGCCTCGCCCATCCGCGACCGGGTGGCGGGGTCCAGCAACGGCGAGGGGGCCTCCTCGACGACCTTCTGGTGGCGGCGCTGCAGGGAGCACTCCCGCTCCCCCAGGTGCACCACGGTCCCGTGGGCGTCGGCGAGGACCTGCACCTCGATGTGCCGCGGCCGCTCGACCAGCCGTTCGATCAGCAGGGTGTCGTCCCCGAAGGCCGCGGCGGCCACGCGGCGGGCCGCCGCGAGAGCCTCTCGCAGCTCTCCGGGGGCACCGACAACGTGCATCCCCTTCCCGCCGCCACCGGCCGAGGGCTTGAGCAGGAGCGGGTAGTCCATCCCGGCGGCGGCGGCCACCAGGGCGTCGTCGTCGAGCCCGGGCTCGCAGACCCCGGGGACCGTGGGCACCCCGGAGGCCGCCACGTGCCGCTTGGCCCGGATCTTGTCGCCCATGATCTCCAGGGCCTCGGCGCCGGGACCGATGAGGACGATCCCGGCCGCCGCGCAGGCGCGGGCGAAGGCGGCGTTCTCCGAGAGGAAGCCGTAGCCGGGGTGGATCGCCCGGGCGCCGGTGGCCCGGGCGGCCTCGACGACGGCGTCGACGCGCAGGTAGCTCTCGGCCGGCGCGGCCGGGCCCACGCACACGGCCACGTCCGCCTCGCGCACGTGCGGCGCGTCGCGGTCGGCCTCGCTGTAGACGGCCACCGAGCGGATCCCCAGGGCCCGGAGCGTGCGCAGGACGCGGCGGGCGATCTCCCCGCGGTTGGCGACGAGCACGACGTCGAACAGGGCCACGGCGCTCACATCCTGAACAGCCCGAAGGCGGTCTCCGGCAGGGGGACCCGGGAGCAGACCTCCAGGGCCAGCCCGAGCACCTCCCGGGTGTCCGAGGGAGCGATCACGCCGTCGTCCCACAGCCGGGCGGTGGAGTACCAGGGGCTGCCCTGCTCCTCGTACCGCTCCCGGACGGGCGCCATGAACGCCTCGCGCTCCGCCGGACCCCACTCCTGCCCGAGGGCCGCCATCCGGTCCGCCCGCACCGTGGCCAGCACGGAGGCGGCCTGGGCCCCGCCCATCACCGAGATCCGCGCCTGCGGCCACAGGAACAGGAACCGCGGGGAGTACGCGCGCCCGCACATCGAGTAGTTGCCGGCCCCGAAGGAGCCGCCGAGGACGACCGTCAGCTTCGGCACGCGGGTGGTGGCGACGGCGGTGACCATCTTGGCCCCGTGCTTGGCGATGCCCCCGGCCTCGTAGTCGCGGCCCACCATGAACCCGGTGATGTTCTGCAGGAACAGCAGCGGGATGCCGCGCTGGTCGCACAGCTGGACGAAGTGCGCGCCCTTGAGGGCCGACTCCCCGAAGAGCACGCCGTTGTTGGCGACGATCCCCACCGGATGGCCGTGCAGCCGGGCGAACCCGGTGACGAGCGTGGTCCCGTACTCGGCCTTGAACTCGCCGAAGCGGCTGCCGTCCACGAGCCGGGCGATCACCTCGCGCACGTCGTAGCCGGTGTTGGGGTCCACGGGCACGGCGCCGGGCAGCTCGTCCTCCGCGACGGCCGGGGCCTCGGGATCGCGGACCGTCCACGCGCGGCCGGCGGGCGGCGGCAGGGTCGCCACGACGTCCCGGACGATCTCGAGGGCGTGGACGTCGTTCTCCGCGAGGTGGTCGGCGACCCCGGACGTGCGGGCGTGCAGCTCCCCGCCGCCCAGCTCCTCCGCGGTGACCTCCTCACCGGTCGCGGCCTTCACGAGCGGCGGGCCGCCCAGGAAGATCGTGCCCTGGTCCCGCACGATCACGGTCTCGTCGCTCATCGCGGGGACGTAGGCGCCCCCGGCGGTGCACGAGCCGAGCACCGCGGCGACCTGCGGGACCTTCGCCGCGGAGAGGCTCGCCTGGTTGAAGAAGATCCGGCCGAAGTGGTCGCGGTCCGGGAAGACCTCGTCCTGCAGCGGCAGGTACGCCCCGCCCGAGTCCACGAGGTAGACGCACGGCAGCCGGTTCTGCAGGGCGATCTCCTGGGCCCGCAGGTGCTTCTTGACCGTCAAGGGGTAGTAGGTGCCGCCCTTGACCGTGGCGTCGTTGCACACGACCATCACCTGCCGCCCGTGGACCAGACCGATCCCGGCGATCAGCCCGGCCCCGGGGCACTCGCCGTCGTACAGCCCGTCCGCCGCCAGGGCACCGATCTCCAGGAAGGGACTCCCGGTGTCCAGCAGGTGGTCCACGCGCTCGCGCGGCAGGAGCTTCCCGCGGGCCACGTGCCGCTGCCGGGCCGGCTCGGGCCCGCCCCGCGCCACCCGCTCCAGGCGGCGCCCCAGGTCCTCGGCCAGCGCCCGCTGCGCCGCGGCGTTCGCGGCGAACCGCGCGCCGGTCGGATCGACGAGGGTGCTCAGCACACGCATCCGTACCTCCGTCCGGCCGGCACCGCGGGGTGCCGTTGCTGGCAGTCTCGGCTCCCCGCCCGACGAGGTCAAGGAGGCGCGGGCCCGGACGGGCGGCCGGGGACGTCATGCTCGGCCGGACGTGACCCCCGTCACGTACCATGGGAAGCAGTGCCAGCCGACCTCCGCCGCCCCTCGGGAGGAGCGCCCGTGGACCTGCCCGACGACGACCTCTCCTACCACTTCGGGGAGACCGAGCCGCCCCTGCTGCGCCAGACGATCCCCGAGAACCTGGCCTGCACCGCCGAACGGTTTCCCGAGCGGGACGCGCTGGTGGACCTCGGGAGCGGCCTGCGCTGGAGCTGGGCCGCGTTCCACCAGGACGTCCGGGCGCTGGCCACCGGGCTGCACCGCCTCGGGGTGCGGACCGGGGAGCGGATCGCCCTCTGGGCGCCCAACACGAGGGAGTGGCCGCTCGTGCAGTTCGCCGCGGCCGAGATCGGGGCGATCCTCGTCGCCGTCGACCCCGCCCACCGGCCGCACGAGCTGCTGCACGTCCTGCGGGAGTCGGGCGCGGCCACCGTGGTGGTGCACCCGCCGATCGGCGCCGCGGACCTCCCCGGGATGCTCGAGCAGGTGCGCCCCCGCTGTCCCGCCCTGCGCCGGGTCGTGGTCATGGGCAGCCCCGGGTGGGACGCGCTGGTCTCCACCACGGCCGACGAGGCCCTGCTGGCCGGCGTCCGGGCCGGCCTGGACCCGGAGGACCCGATCCTGCTCCAGTACACCGCCGGGACCACGGGCACCGCCCGGGGAGCGACGCTCAGCCACCGCAACGTGCTCAACAACGGCTACCTGACCGGGGAGCTCCTGGCCTACACCGAGCGCGACCGGGTCTGCCTGCCGGTCCCCTTCCACCACTGCTTCGGCTCGGTCGCCGGGACCCTCGCCGCCACCACGCACGGCGCGTGCGTCGTGATCCCGGCACCGGCGTTCACCGCGGCGTCGACGCTGGCCGCCGTGGAGCTGGAGTCCTGCACGAGCCTGTGCGGAACGCCTGCGATGTTCGAGGCCGAGCTCGCCCTGGCCGGCGACGAGCAGTACGACCTCTCCAGCCTGCGGACCGGGCTCGTCACCGGCTCCGCCTGCCCCGAGGCCACGGTCCGGGCCGTGGTCGAGCGGCTGCACGTGGCCGAGCTGAGCGTCTGCTACGGCACGACCGAGGCCTCGCCGGTGGCCACCCAGACCCGCCGGGACGACCCGCTCGAGCGCCGCGCCGCCACGGTCGGCCGGGCGGGGCCGCACCTGGAGGCGAAGGTCGTCGACCCCCTGACCCGGCGGACCGTGCCCCTCGGGACGACGGGCGAGTTCTGCACCCGCGGCTACAGCGTCATGCACGGCTACTGGGACGACCCCCGCAGGACCGCCCAGGTCGTCGACCACGAGGGGTGGCTGCACACGGGGGACCTCGCCGTCATGGACCGCGAGGGGTACGTGCGGATCACGGGCCGGATCCAGGACGTCGTCGTCCGGGGCGGGGAGACCGTGCACCCCCGGGAGGTCGAGGACTTCCTGCTCACCCACCCCGACGTCGTCGAGACGCACGTGATCGGCGTGCCGGACGCGACGTTCGGCGAGGAGGTCGTCGCCTGGGTCCGGCTGCGCTCGAGCGCCCGGCCCCTCACGGCCGAGGCGCTGCGCGCCTACTGCGAGGGGCAGATCGCCCGGCACAAGATCCCCCGCCACGTCCACGTGGCCGACGCGTTCCCGCTGACCGCCACCGGGACCGTCCGCCGGGCGGCACTGCGCGCCGAGTCGGTGCGGATCCTGGACCTGGCACCCCCGGACCCGGCTCCGTAGGAGCCCCCGCCGACGTCGTCGGGCCCGGGACCGCCGGCCCTTGAACGGCAACCACATGGTTGCCTATCATGGAGGGGTGGACGCCGTCTTCCAGGCGCTGGCGCACCCCGTCCGGCGGATCCTCGTGGTGGAGCTGGCCGAGCGCAACGACCAGACCCTCTTCGAGCTCACGGTGCGCCTGATCAGCAACCACGGCCTGACCATGACGCGCCAGGCCGTGGCCAAGCACCTGGCCGTCCTGCGCGACGCCGGCCTGGTGACCGCCACCGCCCAGGGCCGGACCACGGTCCACCACCTGGACACCGCCCCCCTGACCGCCGCCCGGACGTGGCTCGACGCCATTCCGCACACCTCGGAGGAACCGTCATGATCATCACCACCGCGAGCGTCTTCGTCGACGATCAGCAGAAGGCCCTGGACTTCTACACCACGAAGCTCGGCTTCCGGCTGAAGAACGACGTGCCGGTCGGAGCGTTCCGCTGGCTGACCGTCGTCTCCCCGTCGGCGCCGGACGGGGTGGAGCTGCTGCTCGAGCCCTCCGAGCACCCGGCCGTCCGGCCGTTCAAGGAGGCACTGGTGGCCGACGGCATTCCGTTCAACAGCTTCGGCGTCGAGGACGTGCAGGCCGAGTACGAACGGCTGACGGCCCTGGGCGTGCGCTTCGTCCAGCAGCCGGCGCGGATGGGCCCGGTGACCACCGCGGTGCTCGACGACACGTGCGGCAACCTCATCCAGATCGCCGCCATGGCCGCCCCGGAGCCGGGCACCGCGGCGTGAGCGCCGGGGCGCGGACGACCGCTCGGCACCCGGTGCGGCGAGTTCCCGGAGCCCCGCACGGGCCCGCTGACGTCCTGCGCTGACGTCCAGCTCGGCCGGCTCAGCGCGAGCCCGGCGGTCGCCAGTCCAGGACGGGGGCCATGGCTCCGACGACCACCCGGGCGGGCACACGGGTCACGATCCTGCCGGAGAGGTCGCGCAGGCGCGTGCCCACCGCCCCGGAGGCCTGCGTCAGGCGCGCGGCGGACCGGGAACGGGCGGCGACGCGGGTCGTGCGCGGCAGCCGGAGACCGGTGTAGCGCTCGAGGGCGGCCGGCAGCGGCGTGCCGGCGGCGAGGGCGGCCAGGGTGACCGCGTCCTCCAGCGCCTGGCACCCGCCCTGGCCCAGCTCGGGAGTCATCGCGTGGGCGGCGTCGCCGAGGAGGGCGACGCGGCCCACCGCGAGGCGCGGCAGGGGCGTGACCAGGTCGAGGATGTCGTGGTGCAGGACCTGCCCGGGCCGCAGCCCGCCGAGGATCTCCGGCACGGGGTCGTGCCAGTCGCCGAAGCGGAGGCGCAGCTCCTCGGCCTCGTCCTGGTGGGCGGTCCCCGGCGGGGCGGTGGCGGTGGCGTAGCAGTACACGCGGTGGCCGGCCATCGGCAGCACGCCGAAGCGCCGCCCGCCCGGCCCCCACGTCTCCGAGCCCTGTGCACCGGCCGGAGCGGGCGCGAGCAGGCGCCACGCGGTGTAGCCGGCGTAGACGGGTCCGGGATGGGCCGGGAACAGGGAGCTCCGCAGGCCGGAGCGGATGCCGTCCGCGGCGACGACGAGGTCCGCCTCGACCTGCTCGCCGTCCGCCAGCCCGACCCGGGCCGGCTCGCCGGTGACCGGATCGCCGGGCGCCACGCCCTCGACGGGACTGCCCGGCCTCAGCGCACCGGGTGGCAGCAGCCCGCCGAGCAGCCCGACCAGCTCGGCCCGGGCCAGGACGACCAGCGGGTCCCCGAACCGGGCCGTGAGCGCCCCGGCGAGGTCGGTGCGCCCCAGCCACCGGCCGTCGGGGCGGCGGATCCCGGTCCCGGCGCCCCGGACCGACCGAGCCCGTACGGCGTCGCCCACGCCGAGCACGTCCAGCGCCCGCAGCGCGTTCGGCCACAGGCTGATGCCGGCTCCGACGGGCTCCAGGGCCGGCGCCCGGTCGTGGACGGCCACCTGCCATCCGGTGCGGGCCAGGGCGGCGCCCGCCGCCAGTCCGCCCACGCCCGCTCCCACCACCACCGCACGTCCGGCCACGGCGTCCACCTCCGATCCCCCACGGTGTCGCTCCTCCGGGGCCGCCCGGCGCGGATCCGGCCGGGGCCGCCCGGGACCGGCCGCCGGGCTCGGCAGCTAGGCCCGGAAGGAGGCGATCATCGCGCGGATCTGCCGGTGCTCCTCGGAATCGGTCCAGGCCCGTGCCGCCTCCAGTGTGGGGAAGTCGTGCAGCGAGCTGAAGATGACCGTGCGGTACGTGATGCCGTTGGGCGCCACCACGCCGGTCTCGACGAGCCCGAGCCCGTACATGACGTGGGGCAGCATCCCGGTGGGGGGCGGCACGTCCGCGTCGGTCAGGGACGTCACGTGGCGCACGTTGTCCCGCCAGCCGTAGGCGTTGCGCAGCTCGGGGGAGGCGGTCAGGTCCATGGCCACGGTGCGCACCACGAACTCCCCGCTGTTGGACAGCGGCACGGCCCCCGGCACGTCCCCGAGGTGGGTCACGGGAGGCATCGAGCAGTCGGGACCGCACTCCGCGCCCCACGCCATGAGGACCGTCAGATGACCGACAGGAGCGCCGTCCTCGCCGACGACCGTCACCGTGCCGCCCACGTCCGTGAACTCCCCGTCGACCGACCACGTGGCGGGCATCTCGAACGCGAACGCCGCGTTCGCGGCGGTGCCCGTGTGGGTGACGAGCGGCGCGGGACCGGGGGGTTCCGTGGGGGCGGCCGTGGGCTCTCCGGTCGGCGACCCGGTGGGACCCGCGGAGGCGGTCGGCGTGGCCGGCACCGAGGGCGACGCCGTGCCCGGGGAGGCCGTGGGCGTCCCCGTGGCGGTCGCGGTCGCCGTCGCGGTGGCGGTCGCGGCGGGGCTCGTACCGCCCGGGGCGGGTTCGTCGTCGGGCGTCGTGCCGCAGGCTGCGAGGAGCAGCGCGACCGCCGTCCCGGCCGCCAGGGCCCGGACCGGTCGGAGCAGGATGGGTGACATGTGCGGGACCTCCATCGCGGAGCGCGGGATGCGAGCCCTCGCCCGGTACGGCTCCGAGGACTGCAATCTACGCACACCCGGGCCGCCGGGCAACGGTCCGGAACCCCTCGCCGTGGACCGCCCGTACCTGGGACCATGGAACCGAGCACCCGAGCAGCACGGCCGGTGCCGGACCGGAGGAGACCATGGACCTGAACGGCGCGAAGATCCTCGTGGTGGGGGCGACCGGTGTGCTGGGGCAGCGGCTGTGCGAGCAGCTGAGCCGGCGCACCACCGACATCGTGGTGACCGGACGCTCCGCGGCGGCCGCGGAGGAGCTGCGGAAACGGCTCGGACTGCGTGCGGCCCACGCCCTCGACCTCGTGGACCACGACGACGCCGCGGCCGTGGTGCGGCGGGCCGCCGAGGAGCTGGGCGGCCTCGACGCCGTGGTGCTCGCAACCGGGGTCGCCGCCTTCGGCCCGGCCGCGGAGGAGGACGAGGCCGTGGTCGAGGAGCTCTTCGAGGTCAATGCCCTCGGGCCCATGGCCGTCGTCCGCGCCGCCCTGCCGCACCTGCCCGACGGCGGGGCGATCGCCGTGCTCACCGGCGTGGTCGCCGAGCTGCCGCTGGCCGGGATGGCCGCCTACGCCGCGAGCAAGGCCGCCATGGCCTCGTGGCTGGGCTCCCTGCGGAGGGAGCTGCGCCGTCGCCGCATCGCGGTGGTGGACGCCCGCCTGCCCCACATGGACACGGGCCTCGCCGACCGCGCGCTCACCGGCCGACCGCCCACCCTGCCGCCCGGCCACGACGTCGACGACGTCGTCGCCGCCGTCGAGCGCGGGCTGGAGACGGGCGTGCACGAGGTCCGCATGGACTAGACGCCCCGCACGCGCGGGCGGTGGACCCCGGCCACGGCGCGGCACCCACGGCGGACCCGCACCCCGAGCCATCGACCCTCCCCGTCGGGCAACGGTGCACAGTGGGTCACGACACACGCACCCCAGGAGGTCACCATGACCGCAGCAGGACCGTCCGACGTCGACCTGGCCGTCATCGGCTCCGGCGGCGGCGCGTTCGCGGCCGCGATCCGGGCCACGGCGCTCGGCCTGAGGGTCGTCATGGTCGAGCGCGGCACGGTCGGGGGCACGTGCGTGAACACCGAGTGCGTGCCCTCCAAGGCGCTGCTGGCCGCCGCCGGCGCCCGCCACACGGCCATGGACGCCGACGGCCGGTTCCCCGGGCTCAGCACGTCGGCCGCCCCGGTGGACATACCCGGGCTGATCGGCGGCAAGACCGACCTCGTGGACGCCGTGCGCGCGGGCAAGTACGTGGACCTGATCGACGACTACGGGTGGGACCTGCGCCGGGGATCCGCCGCCTTCACGGGCGGCGCCGAGGACCCGGCGCTGGCGATCACGGACGGGGACGGAGCCGTCGGGACGGTGCGGGCCCGCCACTACCTGGTCTCCACGGGCTCACGGCCGTGGGCGCCACCGATCGACGGCCTGGACGGCGTCGACCACCTCACCTCCACGACCGCGATGGAGCTGCAGGAGGTGCCCGATTCCCTGGTCGTCCTCGGCGGGGGCTACGTGGCCCTGGAGCAGGCCCAGCTCTTCGCCCGGCTGGGCTCGAAGGTCACCGTGCTGGTCCGCTCGCGGCTGCTCTCGGGCGAGGAGCCCGAGGTCTCGAGGACGCTCACGGGCGTGTTCGCCGACGAGGGCATCCGGGTGGTCCTCCGGGCCACGGTCGAGTCGGTGCGCACCGACAGCACCACGGGGGACGTCGTCGTGAGCGCCACCACGAGGGCCGGACGCGAGGAGCACACCGCCGCCCGGCTCCTCGTGGCCACCGGCCGCCGGGCGGTCACCGACGGTCTGGGCCTGGAGAACGTCGGGGTCGCCACCGGGGAGCGCGGTGAGATCCTCGTGGACGACACGCTGGCCACCACCAACCCCCGCATCCGGGCCGCCGGGGACGTGACCGGGCACCCGCAGTTCGTCTACGTCGCCTCCGCCCACGGCGCTCTCGCGGTGGAGAACGCCTTCGACGACGCCGGCCGCCGGATCGACTGCTCCCACCTCCCCCGCGTCACGTTCACCTCCCCTGCCGTGGGCGCCGTGGGGATGACCGACGAGCAGGCCCGTGCCGCGGGGATCCGGTGCGAGTGCCGGGTCCTGCCCCTGGACCACGGCCCCGACGGCCCCGACGACACCGAGTGCGAACCCGACCCGGAAGACGAGGTACAGAGATGACGGAGCACTTCGACGTGGCCGTGCTGGGCATGGGACCCGGCGGCGAGGTGGCGGCGGGCCGATTGCTCGCCGCCGGCCGGAAGGTCGCCCTGGTCGAACGGGAACTGATCGGCGGGGAGTGCGCCTACTGGGCGTGCATCCCCTCCAAGACCGTCCTCCGGCCGCCGGAGGCCCGGACCGCGGTGCGGCGGGCCGCCGGGGTCTCCGGCGCGGAGCTGGACTGGGCCGCGACCCGGGACTACCGCGACGTCATGGCGCGGGCCCTGGACGACTCGGCCCAGGCCGCGGACTACACGGAGCAGGGCGCCACGGTCCTCCGCGGTGAGGCCAGGATCATCGGGCCCGGCCGTGTCCGTGCCGGACACGGAGAGATCACCGCCGAGCACCTCGTGGTCGCCACCGGCTCCGAGGCCGTGGTCCCGCCCGTGGCGGGTCTCGAGGAGATCACCACCTGGACGAACCGTGAGGCGTACACGGTCAGGGACCTGCCCGAGCGCGCGGCGGTCGTCGGCGGCGGGGCCGTCGGGGTCGAGACGGCCACGTTCCTCGCACGCTTCGGGGTCGAGGTCACCCTCGTCCACCGCGGGGATCGGCTGCTCGAGCGCGAGCACCCGCGGGTCGGGGAGCTCGCCCGGGACCGCCTGGCCGCGGCCGGCGTCGCCGTCCGGCTCAACGCCTCCGCGGACCGGGCCCGCCGCGAGGGCGACGACAGCGTCCTCGAACTCGACGACGGGCACGAGGTGGCCGCCGACGTCGTGGTCCTCGCCACCGGACGCCGGCCCCGCACCGACGGACTGGGCGCCGAGGACGCCGGGGCCGGCCTCGGCGAGCGCGGCGAGGTCCTCGTCGACGAGCACTGCCGCGCCGGAGAGAACCTGTGGGCGGTCGGCGACGTCACCGGGGTGATGCCCTTCACCCACGTGGCCAAGTACCAGGGACGGATCGCCGCCGACGCGATCCTCGGCCGGCCGCGCCCTGCCGACTACGAGGGCATCCCCCGGGTCGTGTTCGGCGACCCCGAGATCGCCGCGGCGGGGCTCACGCCGAAGCAGGCGCAGCGGCGCGGGATCCGCACCGCGTCCGTCGAGCTGGACCTGGCGCAGTCCCTCGCCCGGCCCTGGACCTACGAGCAGGACCCGGGCGGGCATCTCGGCCTGCTCGCCGACGCCGACCGGAAGGTGCTCCTCGGGGCGTGGGCCGTCGGCCCCATGGCCGGCGAGTGGATCCACCAGGCGTCCCTGGCCGTCCGCGCGCAGCTGCCCCTGGAGACCCTGCGGGACCAGGTCGCCCAGTTCCCCACCTACCACGAGGCCTACCAGGCGGCCCTGGAGCAGCTCGACGTGTAGCGGAACGACCGGGAAGCAATCCGCCAACGGCTGCCGCGGCCGCCCCGGGGAGATCCTCGACAGGCTCCGGTCCATCCGGCACGGCCAGGACGCCGGGGGCCCGGCCGAATGCTCGGCCGCGCGCGGAAGGGCGGGCCGCACGGTCGAGCCGTGATCCGGTCGTGGACCGGGACCAGCGGCATGTCGAGCCCGCTCGCGAACGGGGACGGGAGCGCATCCGGCCCCGCCCCGGTGTCCGGAACCTCCGCCGCGTTGTGTGTCCTGGATCGCAGAACCCCGCCCGGGGCCGTCCTACGGTGAGGCCGCAGGTACTCCGCACGAGAGAAGGGCAGTCCGATGTCGGCAACACACGCAGCCAACGGCACCACGCACCACGGGCGCACCGCCACCACCGTGAAACGGCGGATCACCGCCGGCGTCATCGGAGGTCTGGCCGGAGGCCTCGTGTTCGGCGTCCTCATGGCGATGACGGGCATGCTGCCCATGGTCGCCGCTCTCGTCGGCGGTGAGTCGGCGGTACTCGGCTTCGGCGTCCACCTGGTCTACGGGCTTGTCCTGGGCCTGGTCGCCGTCCCCGTCCTGAGGGGGCGCGGATGAGCGAAGGCTGCGGCGACGAGATCGCCCGCGGGTCCCGCTTCACCCCGGCGCCGCCGGTCCGGCTCACCCACGAGCAGCTGGCCGGGCTCCTCGGCGCCACCCGCGAGGCCACCAGCAAGACGATGGCCGACTTCGCGGCGCAGGGTCTCATCCGGCAGGGCCGCGGGAAGATCGTCGTCAAGGACGTCGACGCCCTGCGCGCCATCGCCCGCAGGACCTCCTGAACACCGTCACGCCGCTCCCCCGAGCGTTCGCCCAACGCCTCCCCACGCTTCCCGATGGAAGACCGAACCCCGCACGGACCCGACGACAGGAAGGCACCGCCCATGGCACGCATCCCCACCCACACCGTCGACTCCGCACCCGAGCCCGTGCGCGAGGAGCTCTCCGCGCTGAAGGAGCAGTTCGGGAAGGTCCTGAACATCCACGGGGCCATGGCCCACTCCCCCGTGGTCCTGCAGTCCTACGTGGCCCTGCAACAGGTGATCGGCGACTACGGCACCTTCGACGCCGCCACCCGTGAGTCCGTCGCCCTGGCCGTCGGCAATGTCAACGAGTGCACGTACTGCCAGTCCGCCCACACCGCCGGTGCCAAGGCTGCGGGCCTGAGCGAGGCGCAGACCGTGGCCATCCGCAACCACGAGGTCGACTTCGACCCCAGGCTGGACGCGCTGCTCGCCGTGGCCCGCGAGGCGACCGGCCGGCAGGGCACCGTGGCCGAGGCCACCTGGCAGGCTGCCCTCGACGCGGGGTGGACCGACGCCGAGCTGGCCGAGCTCTCGGCGCACGTGACCCTCAACCTGTTCACCAACTACTTCAACCACATGATCGGGACCGACCTCGACGTCCCGGCCGCCCCCGGCCTCTAGCAGGGGCCGGCACGAGTCCCCGGACCGCTTCGTGCTCTCCGCCGCACCGGTGCACGTGAGCGCCCGGCACGCACGCTGACAACGACCCCCGCGAGCGACCGAGTCCCCACCCGACCACCGACTCCCCCGGTCGGCTTCGTCCCCCCAGCCGGCGCGGTGGGTGATTGAAGCCGGCTGGGGGAGCAGGCGCACAGAGCCGCGAGGGCATGGGGAGCCGCCGCACAGAGCCGCGAGGGCATGGGGACTCGGCCTGGTGGGTGAGCCGTCGGCGCCGCGGGCCGTCCGGGATCCGGGATCTGCGGCGAGCGCCCGGGAGCCGCGGGCTCTACCGTTGTCCCATGAGCACACCGATCATCAGCGCCCGGGGGCTGAGCAAACGCTTCCGCGGTCCCGGCGGGCGGACGGTCGAGGCGGTCAGCGACCTCACCATGGACGTCGCCGCGGGCTCCCTGACCGCGTTCCTCGGCCCCAACGGCGCCGGGAAGTCCACGTCCCTGCGCATGCTGACCACGCTGCTGCCCCCCACGGGCGGCACGGCGACGGTCTGCGGGCACGACATCGTCCGCAGCGCCTCCCAGGTCCGCGCCCGGATCGGCTACATCGGGCAGAAGAACGGCGCCGGGCACTACCAGCGGGTCCGGGACGAGCTGATCAGCCAGGGAGCCCTCTACGGGCTGGGCCGGGCGGAGACCCGCCGCCGCGTGGACGAGCTGATCGAGGCGCTGGACCTGGGCGAGTTCGTCCGGCGGCCCACGATCAAGCTCTCCGGCGGCCAGCGCCGCCGGGTGGACATCGCCCTCGGCCTCATCCCCGGTCCCCAGCTGCTGTTCCTGGACGAGCCCACGACCGGGCTGGACCCGCAGTCCCGGGCGCACCTGTGGGAGCACATCCTCGACCTGCGCCGCCGCTACGGCACGACCCTGTTCCTCACCACCCACTACCTCGACGAGGCCGACCAGTTCGCCGAGCGGGTGCTGGTGGTGGACCGCGGGCGCATCATCGCCGACGACACCGCATCCCGGCTCAAGACGGACCTCGCCGGGGACCGGGTCACCGTGACCGTGGACGCCGGCCCCGCGCCGGCGGTCGAGGCGGTCCGGCGCGCGGCGGCGGTGGCCGGCGCCGTCGACGTCGTCCCGGAGGCGGGACCGGCCGCCGGCGGCGGCACCCGCGTCGTCGTCGCCGTCGAGCACGGCGACCGTGCGCTGCCCGTGCTGCTGCGGGAGCTCGACCGCGCCGGCTGCCACGTCCTGGCCGCGGAGCTCGCCCGTCCCACCCTCGACGACGTGTTCCTGCGGCTGACCGGCCACAGCCTGCGGGAGGAACGCTCGTCCGGGGCCGGTCCGGACGTCGAGGACGCCGACGTGGAGGTGGCACGATGAGCGCCCGGACCGTGGACGCGCCGGCCCGTCCCGCCGGGTTGCTGCACGACTCGTTCAGCGTGTTCGTGCGTGAGCTGCGCCCCCTGGTGCGCGATCCGTTCAGTGTCGTGTTCTCGCTCATGCAGCCGCTGATGTTCCTGGCCTTCTACGGCCCGCTGCTGGGCGGGATGACGGGGCAGCCCATCGCCGAGGCGTTCCAGTGGTTCGTGCCGGGCATCGTGGTGATGATCGCCCTGTTCGGAACGGCGATGACCGGCTCCAACCTGCTCTTCGAGATCCAGTCGGGAGCGCACGAACGCATGCTCGTGGCACCGGTGGCACGCTCGGCGCTCATGGTGGGACGGGCCTGCAAGGAGATGGTCCCCCTGGTGCTGCAGGCGCTGGTGATCTCCGGCGTCGCCGCGTTCTTCGGGTTCCGCCCGTCCCTGACCGGCATGGTCGTGGGCCTGGCGGTGCTCGCGGTCTTCGGGGTGGGGCTCGGGGCGCTCAGCTACGCGCTGGCCATCGTCTCCCGGAGCCGGGACTGGATGTTCTGGACGGTCCAGCAGGGGCTGCTGTTCCCGCTGATGCTGCTCTCCGGGATGCTCCTGCCCCTGGACGCCGGCCCCCGCTGGATGCAGGTGCTCTCCCGGTTCAACCCGCTGACCTACATGGTCGACGCCGAGCGGGCCCTCTTCAACGGCCGGTTCGCCGACCCGTCCGTGCTGCCGGGTGTCCTGGCGGCGGCGGTGCTGGCGTCGTTCGGGCTGGCGGTCGGGATCCGGGCCATGCGGAACAGCATCTGAGCCGCGGCGGTCCGGCCGCGGCTCAGAGCCACCGCTTCCACTTGAAGACGCCGAAGAGGGACACGCCCATCGTGAGCATCGCCAGCAGCGCGAGGGGATAGCCCAGGGGCCACGCCAGCTCGGGCATGTGCTCGAAGTTCATCCCGTACACCGTGCCCACGAGGGTCGGGGCGAAGATGATGGCCGCCCAGGAGGAGATGCGCTTGACCTCCTCGTTCTGCTCCAGCGCCGACTCGGTGAGCCGACGCATCTCGTCGTTCTGCCGCTGCCCCACCAGGGTCGCGTGGACGGTGAGGGCGTTCTGCAGCAGCGCCCGGAAGGCGTCCGCGCGCTCGGCGACCCGGAGGGCGTGGTCCTGGACGTCCCGCAGTCGCTGCTGCAGGTCCTCGTCCAGGCGGTACTTCGCCGCGCCGTCCTGCAGGGAGCCGAGCATGGTCACCAGCGGGTGGACGGCCCGCTGGAACTCGATGACCTCGCGGGAGAGCTCGTAGACCCGCCGGGAGACGTCCCGGTCGGCGCCGAAGATCTCGTCCTCGATCTCGTCGATGTCGTTCTCGAGTCCCGCCACCACCGGCGCGTAGCCGTCCACGACCTCGTCGAGGATCCCGTAGAGGACCGCCTGAGGACCCATCCGCAGCAGTCCGGGAGAGGACTCCAGGCGCCGGCGGACCGCCGCGAGGTCGGGGGACTCGGCGTGGCGGACGGTCACCACGAAGTCGGCTCCCACGAAGACGTGCAGCTCCCCGAACTCGACCTTCTCGACGTCGTCCAGGTAGCGGGCCGGGCGCAGCACGACGAAGAGCGTCTCCCCGAACCGCTCCAGCTTGGCGCGCTGGTGGCCCTTCAGCGCGTCCTCCACCGCGAGGTCGTGCAGCCGGAACTCCGCTGCCACGGAGTGGACCTCGGGCGGCTCGGGGCGGTAGAGCCCGATCCAGGCCATCCCGCCGCGCTCGCGCATCACCTCGTACGTCGAGTCGAGGTCCTCCGGGGCGGACGCCCGCCGGCCCTCCACGTACACCACGTTGTCCACGAGCGTCACCGCGTGCCGCCTTCCGTCCTGCCGTTCCGGGTCCCGCCCATCATGACAGGACCGGCCGCCCGTCAGCCCTTCACGGCGCCGCCGGTCAGGCCCGAGACGATGAAGCGCTGCAGGAACAGGAACATCGCCACCACCGGGATGGCGGCCAGGATCGCCCCGGCGGTGAACACGCCCCAGTTCTCGCCGAACTGCACCGCGACGAACTGGTAGAGCCCCACGGCCAGGGTGTACTGGCCCGGGTCCTGGAGCACGATCTGTGCGAGCAGGAAGTCCGAGAAGGACGTGATGAAGGACAGCATCCCGACGACCACGAGGATCGGCGTGACCAGCGGCAGGATCATCGTCCAGTAGATCTGGGCGTGCGAGGCGCCGTCCATCTCCGCGGCCTCGTCGAGGTCCTTGGGGATGGTGTTGAAGAAGCCGTACATCAGGAACGTGTTGGCCCCCAGCGCCCCGCCCAGGTACACGGCCACGAGGCCGAGCCGGGAGTTCAGCCCCATGAACGGGTAGACCTCGGAGATCGCGAAGAGCAGCAGGAAGATCGCCACGAAGGCCAGCAGCTGCGGGAACATCTGGATCACGAGCAGCGCCAGCAGCCCGCCCTTGCGCGACCTGAAGCGGAACCGCGAGAACGCGTAGGCCGCCGCCGCGCCCATGAGCACCGTGCCCACCGCCGTGGTGACGGAGACGAACATGGAGTTCGCGAACCAGGTCAGGTACGGGTTCTGCGGGTCCGTCAGCAGGTTCGTGTAGTTGGCACCCGTCACGTCCGAGAACAACCGGTTGGACCCCAGGAGCGACCCGGAGGCCGAGAGGGACGCCGAGAGGGCGTAGACCAGCGGGAAGAGGGCGAAGACGCACGCCGCGATCGCGGCGAGGTGCTTCCACCCGCCGCCGGTGGGGCGACGGCGCCTCCGGGGCGCCCCGGTCCCGGCGCCCTGGGGCCGCAGCGTGTCGGTCGGCTGGACGGTGTTCGAGGGTCCGGTGGACGGCGCGGCCGTGGCGGCGGCCCAGGGGGCGCGGTTCGTGCCGGTGTTGCCGGGGCGGTCGCCCGGAGTGGGTGTGGTGGGAGTGGACATGTCAGCTGATCTCCTCGAGAGCCTTGCTGCGGCGGAACGTCAGCGCGGAGATGACGGCCACCATGATGAAGATGAGGATGGACAGGGCGGAGGCCAGACCGTAGTCGTTGTTCCCGCCGGCGAACGCGATCTTGTAGACGAACGAGATGAGGATGTCCGTGGCACCCACGCCGGTCGTGGACTCCAGGTCCTGGGGTCCACCGCCGGTCAACAGGTAGATCACGTTGAAGTTGTTGAAGTTCATGGCGAAGGACGCGATGAGCATCGGCCCCACCGCGACCAGCAGCATCGGCAGCGTGATCGCCCGGAACTGGCGCACCGGGCCGGCGCCGTCCATCTCCGCGGACTCGTAGAGCTCTCCCGGGATGGCCTGGAGGGCGCCGGTGGTCACGAGGAACATGTACGGGAAGCCGAGCCAGAGGTTGACGAGCACGACGGAGAGCTTGGCCATCCAGGCGTTGTCGAGCCACGGCACCGCGGTGCCGCCCAGCACGACCTCGTTGACGAAGCCGAAGTCCGTGTTGAGCAGACCCGCCCAGATGAGGATGGACAGGAACGCCGGGAACGCGTACGGCAGGAAGATGATGGCGCGGTAGATGTTCCGGAACCGCAGCTTCACGTCGTTGAAGAGGATCGCCAGCAGCAGGCCCAGGAAGAACGTCAGTGCCACCGAGAGGATCGCGAAGGCGAAGGTCCACAGCGTCACGGAGACGAACGGGCCGCCCAGGACGGCGGGGTCGAAGATCGCCCCGAAGTTGTCCAGGCCCACGAAGACCCGCCAGCCCGGTCGCAGGGCCTCGCCGTCGGGGTCGACGAAGGCGCCCTCGCCGTTGTTCGCGTACACCGTGCCGTCGTCGGCGACCATGGCGTCGGCCGCCTCGTCGTAGACGAGCGTGGGCTCGTAGGCGTAGGCGGTCCGGCCGTCGTCGGTGCGCAGCACGCCCTCGGCCTCCTGCTCGCCCACGGGCACCCGCAGGTCCGACAGCTCGCCGGCGGCGGCCACGACACCCCCGTAGTCGAGGATCTCGTAGCCGGGGGCCTCGGCGACCCGGCCGTCTGCCGCGGTCGCGCCGTCCAGCGGGGCCAGCGGCTGGTCGGCCGTCCCCACGAGCACCTGGCCGTCGCGCACCGTGGCCAGGGCGAGGCCGTCCTCGCCCTCGAGCACCGTGACAGGGTACGCGTCGGTGCCCTCGATCCGCTGCTCGTAGGTGGTGGTGAGCTGCGTGACGGCCGCGTCCTTGGTGGCGTTGTGGCCGTCGCCGTAGTTCGTGAACGCCGTGGCGGCCGTGTAGATCACCACGAAGATCTGGAAGACGAGCAGGAAGATCAGCCCGGGGAACAGGTACTTGGCCGGGAGGAGTTTGCGCGTCGGCAGGAAGTAGACGAGGTCGGCGACGATCAGGGCGACGACGAGGAACGCCAGGATTCCCCAGCTGCCCGCCGCCCAGGCGGCGAGGATGCCGTAGAGCCCGAAGGCGTTGATCAGGGCCATGAGGATCAGCTTGACCACGAAGCCCAGGCCGAATCCTCGGGAGTGCGACCGGCGGAGGTCGAGGGGCTCGCCGAGTCCGGCGCCTCCGCGCGGCTGTTCGGGGGCAGTGGTCCCGCCCGGTGCGGTGGTGCTCGTGCTCATGAGATCTGTCCTTCGATGTTGTCGATCATGCGGTCCCACAGCTCCACGGGGTCCCCGCGGCCGTCCACGATGGCGTTCTCGGTGGTGCCCCAGAAGCTCCACACCGCTCCCATCTCGGGGATGGCCGGCATGGGCAGACCCGTCTCGGCGATCTGCGCGTAGGCGGAGCGCAGCGGATCACCCTCCATCCGGTCCACCGCGACCGTGCTGGCCGGGGGCCGGCCCGTGCTCTCGTACAGGGCGGACTGGGTCTCGGGGCGGGTCAGGTAGTTGGCGGCGAAGTCCTGGGCCGCGATCGGGTTCTGCGCGTTGGCGTTGACGAAGAACGCCTGGACGCCCACGAACGGGCGGGCCTCCTCGTCCCCGGCCGGCGGCACCGGGAGGACGCTCACGTCCATGCCGGCGGCCTCGATGTCGGCCAGCTCCCACGGCCCGCCCAGGTGGAACGCCGACTGGCCGTTGAGGAAGGACTCCTTGGCGATGTCCGGGGTCATGGACGTCCGCAGGTCACCGGTCCGCCCGAGCTCCGCGAGGTAGCGGGCGAACTCGTGGCCGTCCTCGCCGCCCATCGTGAGGGTGCTCGTGTACTCGCCGTCCTCGGTGCGCTCGAACACCTCCGCTCCGAAGGAGGTCTGCAGGGAGTAGAGGTGGTACGGGTCGCCGGTCTCGGGGGACTGGCTGACCGTGAACGGGTACTCGATGCCGCGTTCCGTCATGATCCGGTGCCCCTCGGCCCGCAGGTCGTCGAACGTGGCAGGCTCCGCCGTGGTGAGTTCGTTGTTGCGCAGCAGCGCTACGTTCTCGATCGCGAACGGTACGCCGTAGCTCACGCCGTTGAAGACGACGGCCTCCCGGGCGTTCTCGGTGAAGTCCTCCGCCCGCTCCCCCAGCTCCACGGGGGCGACGACGCCGTTGGCCGCGAGCTGGCCGAGGTTGTCGTGCGGCGAGACGAGGATGTCCGGGGCCTGCCCCGTGGGGGACTGCGAGATGAAGTTGGAGAGCGTCTGCGCGTTGACCTCGCGCTGGACGAACTCCACCGTCACCCCGGTGTCCGCGGTGAAGTCCTCGGCGACCTCCTGCAGCACCGGGATCTCGCCGGTGCCGGCCTGGATCTTGATGCTGCCCGGCCCGCCGGCCAGGCCGGCGACCCCGGCCGTGGGCGCCGACGAGCACCCGGCGAGCAGGAGCACGGCACCGACGGCGACGGCCGCCCGGTGAATGTGTTTCATGGTGTCATTCCTCAGTGTTGTCCGTGGTCACGCGGGAAGTGCTGCGGGTCCGGCCGGGTCAGCCGGGGAGGCGGTTGCCGGTGGCGGCGTCGAAGAGGTGGACGTGGTCGAGGTTCGGGGTCACCCAGATCGTGGATCCGCCCCTGGGTGG
>NZ_JBISWL010000055.1:0-94857 GCF_044462265.1 Kocuria rhizosphaerae | reverse complement strand
CACCCGCCGGAGGGACGCATGAAGAAGTCTGACAGGGAGATCATGGAAATTCTCGAAGCCTATGACGCCACCGGCTCGGCGCACTCGGCCGCGGCCCTGGCCGGGGTCGATCCGAAGACGGTCCGTCGCTACGCCGCCGCTCGGGACGCGGGCCGGCCGGTGACGGGGCCGGGTCGGCGTCCCCGGATGATCGACGTGCACCTGCCCAAGATCGAGGAGTGGGTGGAGCGTAGCCAGGGCACGGTCCGCGCCGACGTCGTCCACGCCCGCCTTGTCGCGGTCGGATTCTGCGGGACCGAGCGCACCACCCGGCGGGCGGTGGCGCAGGTCAAGGCGGCCTGGCGGGCCGGGCACCGGCGCACCTACCGGCCCTGGATCACCGAGCCGGGTTTGTGGCTGCAGTTCGACTGGGGCGAAGGCCCGAGGGTCCCCGGCCCCGACGGCACCCCGCGGCGCACCTGGCTGTTCTGCGCCTGGCTGGCGTGGTCGCGGTTCCGGGTGGTGATCCCGGTGTGGGACCAGACCCTGCCCACGTTGATCGGGTGCCTGGATGCGACCCTGACGAGGATCGGCGGGGTGCCCACCTACGTGCTCACCGACAACCCCAGGACCGTGACCGTCGATCACGTCGCCGGGGTGCCGGTGCGGCATCCGCAGATCGTTCAAGCCGGCCGGCACTACGGCACCCAGGTGCACACCTGCGTGCCCTACGACCCGGAGTCCAAGGGCGGGTCGGAGTCCACGGTGCGCATCGCCAAGGCCGACCTGGTGCCCACCGAGGCGAACCTGCGCGAGCACTACGCCTCCTTCGGGCAGCTCGAGGCCGCCTGTGCGGCGTTCTGCACCAAGGTCAACGGGCGCACCCACCGGGAGACGGCCCGGGTGCCCGACCAGGCGCTGGTCGAGGAGCAGCAGCGGTTGCACGTGCTCCCGGTCGCCCCGCACACGGCGACCCTGGGGGTGACCCGCACGGTGGGCACCGACCAGACCATCCGGTTCGGCTCGGTGCGCTACTCCACCCCGCCTGGACTCGTGGGAGCCGAGGTGTGGGTGCGGGTCGCCGGAGAGGAGCTGGTGGTCGTGGCCGACCTCGACACCCTCGCCGTGACCCCGGGCTGGGCTGCCGGGCGGGCCGGGCTCACCGAGGTCGCCCGCCACCGGCTCTCGACCCCGGGCAATCCGCGGATCGACCTGGCCCACTACCCCGACCACCCGCAGGACCCCGCCGGCGCCCCACGTCCGCCCCGGCCGAAGGCCCGGTCGGCGGCCGAGGCCGAGTTCCTGGCCCTGGGCGCCGGCGCCCAGGCCTGGCTGATCGAGGCCTCCGCGGCCGGGGCCACCCGGATCCGGGCGAAGATGGCCGCCGCCGTCGAGCTCGCCGCCCTCACCGGGGCCGGGCCCGTGGACGCCGCCCTCGGGATCGCCGCGGCCGCTGGGCGCTTCGGCGAGGGGGACCTGGCCGCGATCCTCGACCACCAGGCCACCGGGGCCACCGCCGCCGGGCTCGTGGCCGCCGACGAGACCCACTCCGCCCAGCCCGGCACCGCCGCCTGGGCCGCCTTCGGCGCCCCCACGACAACCAGCACAACCGACAGGACCGAGGAGACCGCCCGATGAACACGACCACCACCGCCCCGCCGGCCCCGCCGCTGCCCGAAGACCTCGCCGCGGTGCTCAAACGGATGCGGATGCCCTACCTGCGCGCGGCCGCCCCCGACGTGCTGGCCACCGCCCGCTCCCAACGCTGGGACCCCACCGAGGTGCTGCGGGTGCTGCTCGCCGAGGAAGCCCGTGGGCGCGACGAGGCCACCCGTACGGCCCGCCGCAAGGCCGCCGGCCTGCCCGCCGGGAAGACCTTCGACTCCTGGCGCGAGCACGACTCCTCGATCCCCGCACCGACCCAGTCCGCCCTGGCCACCCTCGAGTGGGTCGGTCGTGCCGAGAACCTCGCGATCTCCGGGCCCTCGGGCACCGGCAAGACCCACTTCGTCGAGGCCCTCGCCCACCACGTCATCGACGCCGGCATGCGGGTCTCCTGGTTCACCCTCGAGTCCCTCACCGCCGCGATCGGGCGCGCCGCCGTGGACGGCTCGATCAGCAAGACCATCAACCGCATCACCCGGGCCGAGCTCATCGTGGTCGACGACATCGGGATGCTGCCCTCCGGCCAAGCCGCCGCCGAGGCCTTCTACCGCCTCGTCGACGCGACCTACGAACGCCGCAGCCTCGCCGTCACTTCCAACATCCACCCGGCCGGGTTCGACACCATCATGCCCAAGACCCTGGCCACCGCCGCCGTCGACCGGCTCCTGCACCATGCCCACGTGATCATCACCGAGGGCACCTCGCTGCGGCTCACCGAGGCCACCGCCGGACGCGGGGTGGTCCCCTTGAGCTGACACCGGCAGGGAGATCAACTGACCGCGGACAGGGAGATCAACTGTCCGCCGGCAGGGAGATCACCTGACCGCCCACCGGGAAGTCCCGCTGACCGTTGACACCCGATCCCAGAGATCGCGAGGCTCGGTCGGACCCTGCGCCGCTGGAGAGCCGCGATCCTGGCCTACTTCGACACCGCCGGCGCCTCGAACGGACCGACAGAGGCGATCAACGGCGTGATCAAGACGATGCGCAGAGTCGCCCGCGGCTTCCGGAACTTCGACAACTACCGGCTACGCGCGCTGCTCGCCGCCAGCGGCCACCGGCCCTGGTGGAAGGCCCCTACCCATGCTCATTTGTGAAGGGCCGCGAAAGCCCGTTACCCATACTCAATTGTGAAGGGCCAATTAAGGATGGGCGCGTAGTTGAGGCATGTATTTAGCGGCCCGGCCCGGCCGAGGTGAAGTCCCTGAGGGACATTGCGCGAGCGGCGGCCGTCCTAACGCAAACGGCGAGGCAGCGTAACCGTACGGCTGACCGAACTGGTCGACGGGCGCCTCGGTGAAGCAGGAACGGAGATCGGGCAACGAGCACGCCGGCAACTTGCCGCCCTGGTCTGTCCCCAGTGGGGCGGGCTCTCCGGTCCGGTTAGCCCCATGTGACACCGCCGAGAAGGTCGTCGACCGACACTGGTTTGACCCCGCCATCGTCGTCGAACGCCTCAGTGACCAGGTCAAGAACTACCATCGCGGCTGGACGGTGCCGAACATTCACCTGTTCTTGAATGTACTCGAGTCCACCATTTGCATACTCCACAAATATTTTGACTCGCTCTTCTATGCGGGATGCATCCATGATTTCCGGATCATCGGTGACAACGTTGGCGACGATCATGTTGACAAGAGTTTCACTGAACGTTGGTGCTGTGAGGGTCTCATAGCGGATCGGGTCGCCAGCTGTCGCAGTGAATGGCACACGCCTCTCCTGGCGGAAACCGACGGCAGACGCGAAAATCAAAATATCCCTGAACGCAGGGAAGCGTGCTTCGTTCTGCAGCTCGATCATCAGGGCTTCGTGCTCCTGTGGCCGCCGGATACGGACGTCAATGGGTGCAGTTGTCACTTGATCACCTTCAGCTCGGAGTAGTCCGATTCAGCGGAGCGAATGTACGGGTACGACATACCCTCGAGTTCGATATCGTCGGCGACGCTGCCAGGCGCGGTGGTGTGGGTTTCAATGACTCCGAGGTGACTGACGTACGGCATTAGCTCGGTCACAACCTTGCCGAGCCCTTGGCTTTTGCTCACCAATACAACCAGTTGCGGCGCCATCTTGGCCAGCGCGCGGGACACGGTTTCCTGATAGTCCTGATCCAACGACCCAAAGGCGGCATCCATCACGATCGGATAGATACCGGCGTCTTCAGCAGCATGGCCTTCGGCCCGGCGCTCTTTGCGGATTTCCCGAGCGAGCTTGGAGACGGCGGCCACAAAACTCAAGCTGAGGATTTGGTTCTCCCCCGTCGACTTCGGCACGGGCAGTTCGACGCCTCCGATAGTCTTGTGAAGAGTCAATTCGAACCCCGAGCTGAGCTTCGGCACATGATTTTGGTGCGTAATGCTCCCGAAGACCGTTTTCAGCTCGGCGTCAAGTCGCCGGCGCATATCCTCCTCACGAATGGCGAGGATTTCCTCTAGGGCCTTCTTAACCGACTGAACAAGGTCTGAGCGAGTCCGTGCCTTGGCGGCGAGTTCGTCCGTAACTTCCGCCCGGGACCGCTCTTTGGTTCTCGTCTCCATGTCCTTGGCGATGGCCCGTAGTTCAGATTCGATGGCGCCCTTGCGCTGGTGCTTGGCGGCGATTCGGCTGTCGAGGTCCATCCGTTTGGTCTCCAGCTGCTGGATGTCTTCCATGCGGCTGTCGCGCAACTTGCCGTCTAGTTCAGATTTCCGTTCCTCAAGCCGGTCTACTCGGTCGCTCTCAGCAACGATGCGCTTCATCAGCGTGGCAAGAGATTGGCGCAGTTCATGCCGGGCGCCCGCGAGGGGAGCTATCTGGCCGCTGAGTCGTTGCCAGACCGTTTCAACGGCCTGCAGGCCTGCGCGCTGGCGCCATTCCTTGACATGCTCCCAAGGAACGGTGTGTTCATTTAACGGCGTCCCGCAGATGCAGGCGCCGTCATCGAGCAGTTGGTCCACGAACTCGCGCTTGAGTGGGGCTGGCAGTGCCCCCTTCTCATAGAGGCTGTCAGCCATGGCTTGGGTGTTCTCTCCGAGGGTGTCGGTGAAGGCCTGGAACCCACGGGTAGCGACTAGCGCGGCGCGCTCGGCGGTAGCCGCCTCGCGCGCAACCCGCGCCGCCTCCAATTCTTTGGTGACCTCATCACGCTCGGCTTGGATTGGTGCCGCTTCGGCGTGCTCTCGCAGCAAGTCGGTGACACCGTCGCGCTCCTCGGTCAGAGTCGCTAAATCGCTTTCGAGAACATGCAGATCCTCCCGAGCGGCGGTCTGCCGCTCGGTCAGTGTGTCGATGGCTTCCTGGATCCTAGTGGCTTTGTCACCACCGTGCCTTTTCAGCTCGTCCGTCAGTTTGCGATTTACCTTGGGGAGGTGGGCGATGGCCCGCTCGACTTGCTCCAGATCGAGCAGCACCTTGATATCCTTCTGGACTTCGGCGTAGGCACCCTTTTTGACTAAGTTCTCAATGCGCTCACCATTGAAGAAGAAAAAACGGCTGACTCCGCGGGGCAGAATGCTGTACACCGTTTCTTGGGGTGCGCCCACGATTTCCGACGAGCCGTCCGGCTTGGTCATCCACAGCTGGACTTCAGCGGAGGGCGCGCCCTGGTGGTCCGACTCCTTGCGTAGCATTGCGCTACGCAGCAGACGATAGTTGCGCCCCTCGTGCTCAAAGCACACTTCGACGGCAACTTCAGCGGACCCGCCGAGTGGTAGGTTCCGCCAGACGATGTCGGTAACCATGCGATCCTGCTGTTCAACATCGTCCGACATGGAGCCATAGAGGGCCCATGAGAAGGCGTTCAGGAAGGTTGTCTTGCCAGCGCCGTTGGCACCAAATAACAGCGAGACTGGCTTGATGCTGTCCGATCTCAGGTCAAAAGTCTGCGTACCCTGGAACTGACGAAGATTGGTCAACCTGATCGACTGGAGTTTCACGGGATGATCTCCTTCACTGCAGCCAGCAAGTCGTCGGTTGCTTCGTAGGCGGTGAGATGAAGCTTGGCCCGTTCGATCTCTAGCACACGCTTCAAAAGCGCCCGCTCCTCGCCAGTCAGCTCTTCGAGCACCGTCATTTCCGTACGTCCTTCGGTCACCTGATTCCCTCCAATGATGTGGCCTCTACCATCGTCCGCTCCTACATGTCCATGAGTTGGTAGCGCTCCTTAAGCGGGCGCAACACCTCGAGCGTGGTCTCGTAGTTGTTTGAAAGTTTCCCGAATTCGTTGGCCCTTTGGAGCTCGCGGGTCAGCAGAGCTCGTTCTACCGCGAAGTTGATGGGGGTCCCCGGCGGTGGGACCGCCAAGTAGTCGAGAATCTCGGCACGTTCCTTGCCCTCTGCCCGACGCAACAGTCGACCGCGGCGCTGGATGAACTGCCGAGGATTGCTGCTGCTGGCCAAGAGGTAGCCGGTCCGGGCGTCGGGAATGTCCACGCCTTCGTCTAGGCAACGCATAGCTACCAGGAGGCGGAGATCATCACCGGTGCTGAAGCGCCGAAGCAGCTTCTTCCGTTCGGGCCGTGGCGTCTCGGAGATGTAGGGGTGCGCCGAAAGGCCGAGTTCGTTGCCTACCAACTTCATGACATCGCGGAGCTGGTTGGGACCTTGGGGCTCTTCAGGATGGGTAGGGCGATGTCCCTCGGCACAGTAGACGAGCTGGAACCACGAGTCGCTCCGAGCGGATAGGTCTTCCCGCAGTGCTGCCAATTTGCCTTCGGCGTGCCCAAGCACCCCGGCCCGTTGTCGCAACAAGAAACCGAGTGGAGAGTCGGGATCGGCTTTGCCCAGCTCCTCGCCGGCCGCCATCCGAGTGGCAATCTGGGTGGTCAGATCGACGTACAAATCAGCCTCGTAGTCGTTCAGCTCAACTAGACGGGGCACGTAGAGGTACTGGGTCAGGGCACCCATCTTGATAGCCTGTCCAAGCCCTAGTTCAAATACGATCGGGCCGAAGTAGTCGATAAGTGCGTCGGTTCCCTCATCGTCGAACCAACGCTCAGGCGTGGCCGAAAGTGCCAGTCGGTAGGTGGCATTTTTTGGCAACGACGAGCGATAGGTCGACGAGCCAAGATTATGCGCTTCGTCAGCAATGACAAGAATCGGCTGCGTGATCCGTGACAACACCGACTGAAACTTATTGCCGGAAAACGACGCATTGGTAGCCACCATGGCCACTACTGGCCGCTGCCCCATACGAGCCTCGGCCAGCTGCTCTTCGACGATCGGCAACCACTTTTGGCTCGACTCGTACACCGCCACTGGTCGGACGCCGAAGCCCTGGACCTCAGTAATCCACTGGTCCACCAGGTGCTGAAGCGGGGCCACAATCAAAATGACCAGTGGCTGTTCGTGCTGCCGCAACACATTGCCGAGCTGTGTCGCCGCAATCATGGCGTTTTTGGTCTTGCCGGTACCGGTGGCCATCTTGAGAACTCCCCGTCCTCGGCGCGTCAACCACTCCTGCACGGCTTTCTTCTGGTAGTCACGCACCATCAGCCAGTTCGGGATGCTTAGCCGGGCTGGTTCCGAGACCCGAGCCACCGAGGGAGTGAGGGCATTGTCTCGTCCCGGCACGGGACGGTGAGGGCGCTCGCTCCCGAGCTTGATGAGGCGCTCCCGGACAACGTCAGGGAAACGCTCGACACTGAGATTCGGCGTCTGATTCGCCCACAGTGCCTGGAAGTCGGCCTCCAATCGGAGAGCGCGAGTGCCATCGCCGGCCACCCAGCCGCGGTATACCTCGACAGATTCGAAATTGGCCATCAGACCGCCGTAGGTCTCGTTGCTGCTGCCAGTGAATCCCACGAGGTCGCCTAGTCCATCGCGGAAGACACCGATTTTCTCGTGGTAGATCCCGACGCGCCCTTCGTGCTCGATGAACGCCAGCTTGATGTCCAATCGTCCCTCGGCAATGAGCCGGCCGAGCAAGCTCAGCCCGTCCAGCACAATGTCGCAGGACTCCATCTCCAGTTCGCGGATGGTGGCTCGCTCGATCACCTCGCGGACCCCATAGCCACGCTCGATGTCCATGATGTCGACTTCGTCGAGGTGGGGTGAAGCGATCAGGCGCATCGAGCCGCCCCGCTCGGCGAAAGCTTCGATACCCCTCGAATAAAGCGCCAGGCTCGTCGACGTGAAGTAGCCAACCGCCCGACTGTAGCTGCTGGCGACAGTAAACGCGGGCACGAAGAAGCTCGCGACCACATCCTCCTGATCACTGCGGTATCGATCGCTCAGCGCAAGGGAGCGAAGGCCGTGAGGTGCGGCACTCACAGCAGATCCAAGATCTCGTTGACGTCGGCGCGATAGGTGGGCAGCACCGGAGCGTGACCGGTCTCCAACGTCTCTCTGACGCTGGTCAGTAGTTCGGCGATGTCGCTGTCCCCACGCTCACGATATGTGCCGATAACACTGCTGACCGGCGAGGTATCCGGCAACCCGACCGCTGCAGCAACAGCAGCCCGCGCTTGGTCGATATTGGTTGTCATCGGCGCTCCGATCAGGGTGAGCGCGTCCAATAGCGGGATACCTGTCAGTTCGCGTGCTAGGTCAAATGTGAAAGTGCCGTTGTCGTGGATGACGAGGAATGCTTCAGCGCTGACCGGGATGTCCTGCTCCATGAGGAAGCGCCTTATGGTGCCGAACTGGGGTTGGAGGCCGGTCCAAGCCACAGACTGCGGGCCGAGCGCTGACTCTAGCTGGCGAGTCTCGCCGAACTCCAGGTCGAGAATGCTGGCGACTGCCATCGGCGCGACCGACCCGCTGCCCCGAAAGTGGTCGCTCGTGATGCGGACGCGGTATGCCCAGGCTGCCTGGCGCCGAAACATCCGGCGCGTCTGCTCGGGGCTCTTGCGGGGGCCCCCCGGGTCACCGGTCACCAAGCGCACGATCCCTTGTTTACAGGTGAACGGTGGCGCGCTGGCGTAGGCGACAACGCTGCTGGCGGTCACGGTGTATCGCCCGGTGATGTACTCCACTAGCTCGTTCAGGTCCGCACGACCTCCACATTGAGCGACCCGCTCCCGGATGACTGAGCGGATGCCTGAGTAGGCCTCGAGGCCCCATTCCTTGAGCGCCCACAGGTCCTTGTCGACGCGCTCGAATCGCTCGTCGGTGCCCATCGCGTTGCGGAACGAACGAGCGCTGCGCTCGAACACAAATCGATCGAGGATCTGCTGCGTGCTGAGCGGTGACCCGACGATCGAGAGAATGGCAGCACCGTAGTCACCTACGGACCGGGTACGACTCAGTACATGTCCACTCTCAATGATGTAACCACAGTGCGTCAGCCACTCGGCCGTGAGCTCGGCCCTGCACTCTGGTCGACTGGTCTCCACGAGATCGAGGTCATCGAGCAGGACCACTCCATATGGATCGGCGCGTTCCTGAAGCTGGGCCTGGGTTACGCTTCGAGCAGAGTCCATGCTGGGAACAACGCACCAGCCGTCTTCAATCTCGTAGGAATCATCGAGCCGGTCGAGCACACGCCAGGCCGGTTGTTGAACCAGATCTACGCTCTTACCGAGCGCCGGAATGACCGTAATCAGATCCTCAAGCGGACGGATAGTACCCATAAGCGCACGGACCGAGTTGGCAACCATTTCTATAGCACTGCCATTCGCGAAACATCCGAGCATCGCACCACGAGCCTTACCTTCAACTTGACGAATGCGTTCCCTGGTCACGCCAAATACGTTTCCAATGTCGTCTAGGGTCATCATTCTGTCGGCAAAAACTCGGTTAGCAAGTACATATACTGCGCGTTCGTCGAGATTACTCAAAACGTCTCCGAAAAGCTTGGCGACGTCCATCCCAAGTTCTTCATCACAAAGAATATCCTCAGACCGCAACTTCTCGAGTCGATGCTGCGCCTCCACAATTTCGTTCGGGGCACCAGGAGGAACAGGGCGCCCGAAAATCGGGAGCTCCGTCAATCCCACAGTGACATACCAGCGCGCGACTTGGGCCAAGTCGTTCATAAACGGCAACATGCGGTCCAGTGGTTGAGCTGTGTCTGCAGGCAGGGTGCCCATGTCGGATCTTTGCTCTTCGGCGAAGAACGGTGATGCGGCTTCTGCCGTCTGGCGGTCCTTGTCAAGAGTCGACATAGAGTCTGAACTCCGGTACTCCTCAACGGATATGACATGGAAACTAGCTGGCTCATGGCACTTCATCACTGTTGGCGTCGCCTGAGAGGTTGATGCGTCAGCCAGCGCCCGCAGCATGTCGTCAACCGTTCCAATGCCTACCTGCGGCCAGTCCATGATCGACTCCACCGTCATACCAACAATGTCTGCAGCCGAAATAAAGCCGCGTCGAGCGAGCGCGTTGACTGCCCGGACAGGCAGCTGGAGTCGCTGCAATTCAATATTGGGAGAAAGGCCAGGAAAGATTTGCCCTATCGGCCAGCGTGTCAGCCTCTCCATGGCAAGTTCGGCGATCTGAGCAAGGCGTTGGTGGCGCTCGACTACCTCGGCGTCCTCGATGGCGTCGTCCCACCATGCCGCGTTATCCGGCCCCGCCACTCCTCTGAGCCATGGGAACGCATCGAGCCAGCTTGTGGGGCATACGTCACCGAGCGACCAGCTTTCAGTCATATTCCCGGTTCCGGGAGCGTCCTGGAGGATGACGTTCTTCTTGTGCCGCCGAGTGTCGAGCACCGAGTCGATCTCCGAACTCGGCGGAAAGCACCCCTCGGCGAAGAGGTGGTCCACGCCGAAGCTGGCCTCGTCGGGCACCAAGTCATTCTCCTGTCCTGCGCCCGCGGGGGCTGTCTGGATCCTCTCCGAGGAAAATTCTCTGCCGGTGGTCACGGGGGCCTTCTTCCCTTCTGCGTCGACGGACAGTTCCGCGATGCTGTGATGCTGTGCGGTGGGGGTGGCCAGGTACTGGTGCACCCGCCGGAGCAGGCTCACGTAGGCGGCGGCCGCTCCAACCTCCCCGGGCCGTGGTAGCTGGATCCCGAACATGTCGCGGGTGAGTTTCATGTGGTTGCGTTGCAGCGGGAAGAACGTGCGGGGCCGCGCATAGAACAGGCCCGTGGCGATCCTCCAGCCGAGGTCGAACTTCTCGAACAACGCTTCGAGGGCAGCCGTGAAATCGGCTTCACGGGAGGGGTCGTCGAAGTGGTCGGCCCATGCGCAACCGGTGACGAACACCCGCCAGAGCCGGTCGACCTCGTCCGTCCGCGTCTTCGCGTAGTGGAACCACCACGCTTGCTTCAGGCGAGTCATCGTCGCGCCCGTGAAACTCGTGGGCACGGGAACGTCCAGTCCGAGCTGCGACGCTACGAGCTCCGCGAGCCGGGTGCGACGCCCGTCCCTGTCGTCCTGGCTGTACAGCCACATGATCGTGAACGGGCACATGTCCTGGACGGGTCCCTCGGTGTCACCCGGAAACACGTCCGGATAGACCTTCGAGCCGATGTCGGCCCTCACCGCGTCGAACGCCCGGGCAAGTGGCACACGGTCGTCCCGAAAGTCGAGCAACCTGGTGGCCACCACTTCGTAGAAAGAGATCCAGTGGTAGGGGTTGTCCGGCGACATCTCCCGGTGGTCAGCAATGTCCGTCAAGGCCACATCCGTCACCACCCCTCGGACTCGCGGTCCACGACATAGACCTCACGCAACGGCATCCGGGCGCGCCACTTTTGAGGCAGGTCCTTGTAGTGCCGCAGTGTCGTCTCCACGAGGTCCTGGCCGGTGAAGAGTCGGAGGTCCTGGCGCACGCGATCCAGGTCCACGGCATCCCGGCTGTGGCTGCCCAGGGTGACGAAGAACCCCAGTTCCCGACGGGCCGGGCGCCGATGAGTCGCTGGACGTCCGGACGGCTCTGCACGGCGGCGGTGTGCTTGCACTGCACCTTGAGCAACGGGGGCTCGAGACCCAGCGAATCCTTGTGCGCGACGACGTCGACGCCGCCGTCTGCCACGTAAGGGCTCACCCATGCTTGATGCCCAAGAGCCCGCAGCAGGTCGGCGACGAAGTACTCGAACTCCTCGTGGCTCAACTCCTCCAACAGGGTCTTCCGCACGAAGTCCTCGGTGTACTGGTGGAGCTTGCCGGCACTGGGCTCGTCGGCCGCCCACTCGTCGAGGTGCTCCGGCTCCTCGTCGACGGCAGCAAGACGAGGCGTTTCCTCGATCGCCCCGGGCTGCTGGTCGAGGTACGCCAGGAAAGCGGCGACGTTGTTCTTCACGCGGAAAAGCGTCAGTGCGGAACCGATCTCGTACAGGGCCTTCTGCGGTGAAATCCCGCGGGGCACGCCCGTACGGAGCCACTCCACCCGACGGCGGTGGTAGTGCTCCTCCACCTCGGGGTGGAACTCGTACTCGCCGATCACGCGACCGAAGTTCAGGGTGCCGTCCAGCTTGTACGGGGCAATGGCGAGATCGCCGACCTGCATCTCGAAGGCGAAGCACAGCAGAATGCCGGCCCACACTGGGGTGGCACCAGGTTCGGCCTCAGGGTAGGCGCGCTCGACGACAACCTTCATGCAAGTGCGGTCGTTGCCGATTTCCTTCAGACTGCCGATCTCGTCCCAGCCGACGTTGACAAAGCCCGTCTCCACCAATTCCGCGCTCAGCGCGTCGTTGTGGACGCCCCACATCGCAGGTCTTGACACACTCTCTCCTTTCGGCCGGAGGCGTCTCCGCAGAAGCATGGCGTTGCGTTGGCCGTTGCCCCTTCTCTAGCGAGCCTAGGCGGGACGTGCACATGTGAACTAAAACGAAACTCATGTTTCCACTTTGGTGTATCGGAGCTTCTTCCGGTACGTCAGGAGGGAGTCGTCGTGTTGCCGATGCACTGCAGCGGTCGCAATTTCTCTCTCTCGGCGAGGCAAACATATGCAGGCGCCGCTGTTGTGATCGCCGCCTGGCGTCACCCTTGTTCTTCATGTCGTGCACCAACGAGCGCTCCGCGGCCTGACTACTGTCGGTACAAGTCCGGCGGCCTGTAACTCGGCGCCGCCGCCTTCGCGGCCAGGACGAACGCCCGGACCTTCGCCGAGGGCCGCCGCCCCGCGGGCCAGGCGATCGAGACCCGTTCCGCCCGGGGCGGCGGGTCCAGGGGACGGCTGGCCACGGGGAGTCCTTCGTAGCTGAGCCCGCCGGCCGGCTCCTGGATGAACAGTGAGTAGCCCATCCCCCGCGCGACCAGCGAGCGGATCAGCTCAAAGCTGGAGAACATCTCCTCCGCGCCCGGAGTCAACCCCTGGCTCGTGAAGTACTCCATGACGTACTGCGGGCTCGGCGGGGTGTCGAGGAGGATGAGCCGCCGTTGCATGAGCGCCGTGGCGGGAACGGTGGTCTCGGCGGCCAGCTCGTCATCGGCGGCGAGGATGACGTGCATGCGGGTGCGGTAGAGCTCCACCGACTCCAGCGTGGGGTCCTCGTGGAGGTTGTAGGAGACCGCCACGTCGATCTCCCCGGCCCGCAGCCGCTTGAGCAGCAGATCCTCGGGTTCGGCATGGGCCCGGAAGTGGACGTCGGGGTGGGTGCGGGTGAAGGTGTCCATCATGGCCGGCAGGAAGGTCGGGGCGATGGAGCTGAAGCACCCGACCGTGAGCGTGCCGCGCAGCCGCTCCGGGTCCACGGCCCCTTCGAGCTCCTCGGCCTGGTGCAGCAGGATCGCGGCCTGCTCGAGGACCTCCTGGCCGGCCTCGGTGAGCACGATCCCCTGGGCCTTGCGGCGGATGACGAGTTCGGCATCGAGGGCCTTCTCCAGCTCCCCGAGCGCGCTGGCCATGGCCGAGCGGGAGACCATCTCCTGCGCGGCGGCGGCACTGATGCTCCCGGTCCGTGCGATCGCCCGGAAGTACTCGAGCTGCCGCAGGGTGAATCGGGCCATCAGTGCCGCCTCGCGCCGGGGGATCAGGTCAGCTCTACCGTACGGGTCTCCGGCATCCGCAGGGTGACGACCGCAGTGACCAGGCAGGCCACGATCAGGGCGACGACGAACATCCAGTGCATCCCCTGGGACGAGAGCCACGTGTTCAGGTACGGGGCGCTGCCGCCGAAGACCGCCGCCGAGCCGCCGTAGGTGAAGCCGACCACCGTGGCCCGCACCCGGGTGGGGACGAGCTCGGTGAAGATCGCCCCCAGCGGGGCGCAGGCCGCGGCCAGCAGCACCGAGGCGATCGCCATGCTCGCGAACAGGCTCACCGGCCCGGAGCCCAGCATCCACTCCAGCGGGAACGCCAGGACGGCGAAGCCCAGGGTGAAGACGAAGACCAGTGGCTTCCGCCCCCACCGGTCGGCCAGCCGGCCCATGACCGGGATCAGGCAGAGGAAGACGCCCTGCGCCAGCAGACCGGCCACCAGGGAGTGCTGGGCATCCATCCCGTGGACGGCCACCGCGTAGGACGGGGCGAAGATGAACCAGGTGTAGAAGACCACCACGCCGCTCATCGACAGGGCCGAGATGTGCAGCACGGCCCGCTTCTCGCTCCACAGGGTGCGCCACACCGACGGACGGGCGACGACGACGTCGTCGGCCGCTGCCGCCTCGACGCTGCGCTCAAAGACGTGGGACTCCGCCATCCGAAAGCGGATGAACAGCCCGTAGAGGCCCAGCAGGGCGCCGGCGACGAAGGGGATCCGCCAGCCGAAGGAGGCCATCTGCTCGTCGCTGAACACGGTGGTCAGCAGCACCCCGAGGCCGGTGGCGGCCATGGTGCCCACGGCCACGCCCAGCCACGGCGTGGAGGCCCATAGGCCGCGCTTGCCGGCGGGGGCGACCTCGGCCAGGTATGTGAAGGCCGAGCCGGTCTCCCCGCCGTGCGAGAGGCCCTGGAGCAGCCGGGCGCACAGCAGGATCGCCGAGGCGACCACGCCGACCTGCCCGAAGGTCGGGGAGACCGCGATGATCAGGGAGCCGACAGCGGCCAGCAGGATCGCCAGGGTCAGGCTGAAGCGCCTGCCGCGGACGTCGGCGATCTTGCCGAACAGCCACCCGCCGATCGGGCGCATCAGGAACCCGACGCCGAAGACCGCCAGGGTCGCGAGCAGCGCCGAGAGCGGGTCCCGGTTGTTGAAGAACTGGGCCGCGAAGAACGGCGCGAAGATGGCGTAGATGTTCCAGTCGAACCACTCGATGGCATTGCCGATGTTCACGGCCACCATGTCGCGACGGCGGCGGGAGGCAGGCGGCGCACTGGACGGGCTCGCGCCGGGTGGCGCCGGGGACAGCGTGGGCAGGGCAGGGCGGGACAGGGACATGGTTCCTCCTGGGCGGCGGGAGCGGGATGACGGGACGTGATCTGGATCACGCGTTGGACCGATCATCCAGGGCCGGTCACGGCGCCGACAAACCCGAAAAATCGGCCTGCCAGGCCGATTTTTTGACCATGGGCAGGGGCCGCGAGTGTGCGTAGCGTCACATTCAACACCTCCCGTCCGACCCGAAGGATTCCCGATGTCCCAGCACGCCCGATGGCTGACCTACCAGGCCGCCCGCGTCCCCGAGCACACCGCCCTGCGCGATCTCGCTACCGGCCGCAGCTTCACCTACCGCCAGACGCTCGACCGCGTCCAGCGCCTCGCCGGCCACCTCGACGCCGCCGGCATCACGAAGGGCGACCGGGTCGCCGTGCTCAGCCGCAACAGCACCAACGTCTTCGAGGTGCTCTACGCCTGCGCCGCCGTCGGGGCGGTCATGGTCCCGCTGAACTGGCGCCTCTCGACGCCCGAGCTCCAGGCCGTCACCGCGGACTGCGCTCCGAGGCTCGTCCTGCACGACGCCGCGAGCGCCGAGGTGACCCGGCAGCTCACCGACGCCGCGATCCCGCTGCTCGGCTGGGGCGGGGCGAGGGACGAGTACGAGGCAGCCATCGCCGCCGCGACTCCCCTCGCCCGCCCGGTGGAGACGAGCGAAGACGACCCTTGGGTGATCATCTACACCTCCGGCACCACCGGGCTGCCCAAGGGCGCGGTCCACACGTACCGCTCGGTGCGGGCCAACATCGAGAGCTCGGCCTTCGCGGGCGACGTCCACGCGGAGTCGGTGGTCCTCACCGTGCTGCCGACCTTCCACGTCGCCGGGCTGCACCTGTTCGGCAACGCCGCCCTGATGCACGGCGGCACCAACGTGGTCATGGAATCCTTCGACCCCGAGCAGACGCTGGCCCTGTTCAGCGACCCCGAACAGGGCGTGACGCACTTCTGCGGGGTGCCCGCGATGTTCCAGCTCATGGCCTCCCTGCCGGGATTCGAGGAGGCGCGGCTGCGGCCCGTCGTCGTCGCCGTCGGCGGCTCCCCCGTCCCCCGCACCCTCGTGGACCAGTGGGCCGCCAAGGGCGTGAGCGTCACGGCCGACTTCGGCGCCACCGAGGCCGGGTCCACCATCCTCACCATGCCCCCGCGCGGCAGCGACGGCCCCTCGGCCATCGGGATCCCGGTGATCCACGCCGAGTGCAGCGTCCGCGACCTCGACGGCACGGAGGTGCCCGTCGGGCAGATCGGCGAGCTGTGGGTGCGCGGCCCCCTGCTCATGCAGGGGTACTGGAACAAGCCCGAGGAGACCGCCCGGGCCATCACCCCCGAGGGCTGGTTCCAGACCGGCGACGCCGCCCAGGTCGACGAGGACGGGATCTTCCACATCGTCGACCGTTGGAAGGACATGTACATCTCCGGCGGGGAGAACGTCTACCCCGCCGAGGTCGAGAGCGTCCTCTACCAGCACCCCGAGGTCGTGCTGGCCTCCGTCGTCGGGGTCCCCCACGAGCGGTGGGGCGAGACGGGCAGGGCGTTCGTCGTCCTCACCGCCGGCTCGTCCGTCACGGCCGAGGATTTGCGGGGCTGGTGCCGCGAGCGACTGGCGGCCTACAAGGTGCCGGCGGAGGTGGAGTTCCTCGAGGACCTGCCGCGCAACGCCACTGGCAAGATCCTCAAGAAGGAGCTGCGGACTATGGTGAGCCGATGACTCGCCCCGACCTCGCAACCCTGCTGGCCGACCTGCGCGCCGAGGGCGAACTCCTCGAAGAGCTGCTCCGTCCGCTGCCCCTAGCCGACTGGGACGCCCCTACCCCCTCAGACGGATGGGCCATCCGGCACCAGGTGGCCCACCTCGCGTGGACGGACCAGGCCGTCCTCAGTGCTACCGAGGACCCGGGGTCCTTCGCCGCGCTGCGGGAGCGGTTCGCGCGCGATCCCGACGTCGTCGACCGCGCCGCTCAGGAAGGCGCCGCGCGACCGTCAGCCGAGATCCTCGAGTCGTGGTGTCATTCCCGGAGTCGCGTGCTGGAGGCGCTCGCGGCCGTGCCGGACGGAGGCCGGATCCCGTGGATCGGCACGCCCCTGGGCGCGGCCATGATGGCCAGCGCCCGGATCATGGAGACCTGGGCCCACGGCCAGGACGTCCGCGACGCCCTCGGTCTCCCGTCGTCCGACTCGCCCCGGCTGCGGCACATCGCCCACCTGGCCGTCGCCGCCCGCGACTACGCCTTCCAGCAGCGCCACCTGCCTCCGCCTGCGGAGCCGTTCCGTGTGGCGCTCACCTCCGGCTCCGGGGACGTGTGGACGTGGGGACCGCCGGACGCCGCCCAGCGGGTGCGTGGAAGCGGCCTGGACTTCGCCCTGCTCGCCACCCGCCGCCGGCACCGCCAGGACTGCGCCGTCACCGCAGAAGGTCCCGATGCCGACGCCTGGCTGGACATCGTCCAGGCCTACGCCGGACCGCCCGGTCTGGGCCGTGAGCCGCGGTCGGAGGCGGGATGAGGCGCACATGTCGGCCTGGCTGCTGAGTCCCAACCCCGGAAAGCCCCCGATGATCGATGGAGCTGGATCGGTGGGCCATGGTGTTTGCAGGTTTCGCGAGTTTCATCTGAGCGCCGACGGCCGAGCAGCTACCACCGATTTCGCTGCGCAGTCCTGCCGGCAATGTTGAGGCGGGAAGGACCTTACGGAATTCATCCAGAAAAAATAGATTCCTGCCCGATCATGGTGTGACGAGCCCGCTCTGGTACGCCAGGGCGACGGCTTGGGCTCGATCGCGGGAACCGGTTTTGATGAGGATCCGAGCGATGTGAGTTTTCACGGTGGCTTCGCTGAGGAAGAGGCGGTCCTTGATTTCGGCGGTGGACAAGCCGTGGGCCATGAGCGCGAGCACTTCGCGTTCGCGTTTGGTGATCCGTTCCACCAGTTGCGATGACCCCTCGCCCCGGGTGGGCACGTTGGCGAGGGCAGCAATAACTTTGCCCGCTACGGCCGGATCGAGCCACGAACCTCCGGATGCGACGGTGCGGACTGCTGTAATCAGATCTTTTGGGGCGACGTGTTTGAGCAGGAAACCGCTGGCCCCGGCTCGCAACGCTCCATAGACGATCTCGTCATCGTGAAATGTTGTCAGCATCAACACTTTGGTGAGGCAGTCCGGGTCTGTGTTCGACGTGATTATCAGCCGTGTGGCCGTGACTCCGTCCACCTTGGGCATGCGGGCGTCCATGAGCACCAGATCCGGGTGATGGGAACGGGCCAGGTCGACGGCCTCCTGCCCGTCGGCAGCTTCGGCGAGGATCTCGAAGTCGGGCTCGGCGGAGAGCAGCATCACGATGCCCGCGCGGACGAGTGGTTGGTCATCGACGACGATGATGCGAATGCTCATGAAGTGTCCTTGCTGGAAGACAACGTTGATTCCTGCTGCGGGATGGACGGATGAACGGGCAGGTGTGCTCGGACGAGAAACCCATCAGCCACCGGTCCGGTCTCCAAAGTTCCTCCCACCAGGCTGACTCGCTCCGCCAAGCCTGTCAGGCCATGACCGGAGGACAACGTGCCCGCCCCTCGCGTGCCAAGGCCTGCCCGATTTCGCACAGTGAGTCCCAGAGCGTCCAGCTCCCAGCGGAGATGGACGCGAGCTGATGCACCGCGCCCACCGTGCTTGATGGTGTTGGTCAGCGCCTCCTGCACGATGCGGTAGGCGACCAGTCCGACACCACGGTCCAGTTCGGTGGGGTGCCCCTCCACCACGACCTCGACATCCACTCCAGTGGCGCGCACCGAGCTCACCAGGGCATCGAGATCACGCAATGAGGGAGGAGGCGCGTACTCCTCGCGGTCCTGTTCCGGACTGGCGGTACGCAACAGCTCGAGCAACCGATGCAGCTCGCCCATGGCCTGCACTCCTGTGTTCTCGATAGCCTCCAGAGCGGCTCGCACCTGATGGTCCTCACGGGCTACATATGTCTGGGCGCCGGCTGCCTGGAGGATCATCGCGCTGACCGAGTGCGAGACGATGTCATGCAGTTCGCGGGCCATGTTCAACCGCTCGGCCCGCACGGCCGCCGCCGTTTGTTCCTGCTTCTCCAGCTCGACACGGCGGTCCGCGGCATAGGAGTTCCGCCCCAGACCCCACACCGTCAGGACCAACGCCGACCACGGCACAACGACGACCACAAAGGTGAGAATCCGATTCGCCTCATCGGCCAGGACCGCGACGTTGTAGCTGTTGACGACAACCGGAGCCACACACAGCGCCAAAGCCGCCCGTGCAATCCGTCGTGATTCGCTGCGGGCGAGGGCGTACAGGACGACCATCAATCCCGCGACGGGGGCGAACATGGGCATCAGCAGGCCTGACAGGCCGTACGTCCAGTGCAAGGCAAACATGAACCGAGGAAAACGCCAGCGCCACAACATCAGGGGATAAATAAGTGCCGTCATAGCCGGAACGACCCACCACGGCAATGACGTCCCATCGCGAAGCGGGGTCGAATTGTTCCACAACAGTAGGTCCACCCCTGCGGCGGCTCCCACAAGGATCAATTCTCCGGCCCACCGCAGCCGGCTTGGTTTCCCTGATCGATCGGCGCCTTGCCGCCTTGTCAGCGACATTTTGGCGGCCACATGATGCATACCCAGTTCCCGAAAACAGGTAGACGTCCGGGAGGAGGAGGCGTGGGAGGGGAAGGCTCCGTGGGAGGGGAAGGCTCCGCGGGAGGACGCCAATCGGTCTGTGAAAGTGAATCCAGGTGGTCCGCGGTGGTCCTGAAATTCTCCCGTGCTGAGCGGGCCGCAATGACGCCGGGTATCTCGGACTCCGGGGACCGTGCAAGCGTACGCAGTTCCAGGGCTACGATCGCTCGATCCGTTGATGAACCCTCGCGCCAAAGAACATGCGGACCCTTCTCGACATCGATGACTTCAACGAACGTGGGCGAATCAGGCGTCCCTTCCCCCGGAAATAACCCCACTCGCAGCCGCACGGGGCCCCTGCCAGCGGCTATCCGGCTGCTCAACGGTGGATGCACCAGCACTACGTTGGAAGCCACCAACGACCCCTGGCCGACCCACCGGCCAGTCCTCCCTACCGCACCCACTTCGTGGATGGACACGATCGTGCGATTCGCCATGATGAGGACTCCTCCACAACAGGCCGGGGCAATGTCGAGTCGGAGGTGACAGGCACCGCTCACCAGGCCTTACATGTGATGGCATTGTCTCGAACCTCTGCCCTTCCTGTCATCCACCTGGCACGGTAGAAGGGGCACCGTACCTACTCTGTCAGCGGTATGAGCCGCCCCGGATCACGTCCCCCATGGCCGCTGTAAGCGGACGCTCGTCACCTCAATCCCGTGCACGATGGTTGTTGTAGGCCGGATCCCCCTTCGGGACGAACCCGACTCCTCCACGGTGCGGCCCTGCCGCCACTCCCCCGTTGGCTCTCGGACATTCACCTGTTCATGATGACAGTCTGCTCCATACCGGCACTTTCCGGAGCGGTCGGTCCTGACTGTTGTGCGCTCTCGGCGGCGCTCAGAACCTCGGAACGAAGGAGAGAGAGGTCCAAGGCATCGCCTTCACGAAGGCCCTGGCTTTGAATCCAGCGGCGGGCGCAGGGCAGGATTCTACTGCTGTGCTGAAGGGTTTCCGAGTATATGGCCGAAATCCGCGTCGGCTGCTCCCCGCCGTCACCGAAGAAGATGAGGGCTACGGGATGGTGAGCGAGGCCCACCTCGCCGCGAATGGCACTGACGACACGCCCCCGGAAGGACATCCCAATATCAAGATCCCAGACTCGAGCCTCGGAAAGAGATTCAATGCGTGGATCATCGTAATACATGACGTACTCCTGCTGCGGGACGTGGTATTCATCTGAACAGATGGGACGCGCCACCGAGGCAAACCCTTGGTGATCAGGTGTGTCGGATGTCAAGAACTCCGCATGATGTGCACACAAAGGCGTTCATGTGGTGCACGATCAATAATTGTCGGCCGCGACGGGGAAGTCGTCGGCCTGCGGAAGCAACTTCACGTTGCAGGATTCACGGTGTGCCGCGTACTGCTCAGGCATCAGGTGCGCCGCTTTGCCTACATGGAAGAGGACGCCGTGGACGGCCGAAGGGGCAGCGCTCCCTCTGAGCACCCCGTACGGCCGAGGTTCCCGGTGAATCCTCGGATCGGCTTCTGCCGTGCTCGGGTCGGCTCCACGGCCCCCTGGTGGTTCTGAGGGGGCTTCGATCCAGCACCTCAACCCTCCGCCCGGAGACGTCATCGCCCTTCCGGCTGCGACCGGCCCATGAGGATCAGGCCCGTCGCAAGCGAGATCGCCGCACCCACGGCCCACCGACCTGTCCACGACGGTCGAAAAGTGAGCAGTAGCGACGGTCGAAAAGTGAGCAGTTGGTGTCGCTAGTTGGTCTGGTGGGTGGTGCTGGGCAGGGAGTCGGTGCCCAGGGTCTTGAGGCGGTAGCTGGCTCCTTTGAGGGTGTGGACCTCGGCGTGGTGGACGATGCGGTCGATCATGGCCGCGGCGATGGTGCCGTCGCCGAAGACCTCACCCCACCGGGCGAAGGGCAGATTGCTCGTGAGGATCAGCGAGGCCTTCTCGTAGCGGGTCGAGACGAGCTGGAAGAACAGGTTCGCGGCCTCCTGCTCGAAGGGCAGGTAGCCGACCTCGTCGATGATGATCAGCCGGTACCGGCCCAGCTTGCGCAGCTCGGCATCCAGGCGCCCGGTGTCGTGAGCGTTCTTGAGCCGGTGGATCCAGTCCACGGCGGTGGCGTAGAGCACCCGGTGGCCCTGCTGGCAGGCGGTGATGCCCAGGGCGGTGGCCAGGTGGGTCTTGCCCGTACCCGGGGGCCCGAGCAACACGATGTTGCCGGCCTCGGCCAGGTACCGCCCCGAGGCCATCGCGGCGTAGTCCGTGTGGGTGATCGCCGTCTGGGTGGTGAAGTCGAAGTCCTCGGCGGTCTTGATCGCGGGGAACCCTGCGGCGGTGATCCGCAGCCGGGCCCCGGAGGCGTTGCGGGCGGCGACTTCGCGCTCGAGCACGGCGGCCAGGTACTCCTCGTAGGACCAGTGCCCGGCCCGGGCGGTGTCGGCGATCCGGGCGGCGGCCTCACGGATCCGCGGGGCCTTCAGGGAGGTCGTGAGGTACTCCAGGGTCTTGGCCGTCTCGGCCGGTGTGGTGGCCATCAGGCGACCTCGATCCCGAACGCGCGGTCGTAGTCGGCCAGGTCCCGCACCAGCGGATCCGCCTCGGTGCCTGGGTGGGGGCGCTGCTGGTAGGCCCGGCGCAGCACCGCGGCGCCGGCCACGTGGGCCGGGTCGGTGACCGTGGTCGCTGACGCCCAGCAGCGGGCGTGGTCGGCCACGACCCGGCCCTGATGACGCACGAGCACCCGGTGCAGGTCGGCGGTGACCTCGACCATGGATCCGATCACGGTCGGGTCCACGGAGTAGTCGTTGCCGGCGACCCGCACGTAGTAGTCCCGGCCCAACCGCACCCAGGTGCGGTGCCCGACCGCTGGGGCGACCGGTGGCAGCGGGAGCATCGCGGCCCGATCAGCGGTGATCAGCTCCGCCGGCCGGGCGGCGATGGCCCGCACCCGCCGGGTGTTGGCGGCCACCAGCCAGCCTCGCAGCTGGGCGTTGAAGTCGGCCGGGGACGTGAAGGTGCGCCCGGGCAGGAACGAGGTCTCGAGGTAGCCGTTGGCCCGCTCCACGATGCCCTTGGACTCCGGGTCGTAGGGCTTGAGCTGCACCAGGGTCGCCGCCATCGTGCCCATGAACGCGGACACCCCCTCGGCCGGGCGGCCCCCGCGGCCGATGCCGGACTCGTTGTCCCAGACCCACCGCCGCGGCACACCCTGAATCTGCTCGACCACCAGGTGCCACATCCCGGCCAGCAGATCACCGGTGGTGCGCGAGGGGATCATCACCGCGGTGACGAACCGTGAGGAGGAGCAGACCATCACCAGCACCGGCGGTGATCCCTGCTGAGCGTCACCCAGCGGGATCCGTGCCGGCGGGAACCACAGATCGCACTGGACCTGGTCCCCGGGCCGGTAGGACAACCGGTCCGCCGGATCGACCGGGGCGTACTCGCTGCGGATGGCTCGCAGGTTGTCCCGGAACCAGGTGATGGACCCCGACCACCCCACCCGCTCGGCCAGCACGGTGGCCGGCATGGACGGGTGCTCGACCAGCAGCGCCCGCACGGCCGGCTCGACATCGCTGAACGCGTTGGGCCCGGCGGACCTCTCGTAGCGCGGTGGTCGTGGCGCGGCCACGGCCCTGGCGACCGTGTTCCGCGAGATCCCCAGCCGCGACGCGATCTGGGACTTCGGCACCCCCTCGGCATGCAGCCGACGGATCAACGCCCAATCTTCCACAGTGATCACACTCCAATCGTCGAGTGCTCACTTTTCGACCGTCGCATCTGCTCAGTATTCATCCGTCGTCGACACGACCGTGGTACGCGGGAACGCCTGCCTACCCGCTCAGCTGTACGGCTGGTACATCCCATCGTGCATTCGTGATGACTGTCGTTGCAGGACGTTTTTGATCTGACTCGATCCCACCATTGAACACATGTGGACCAAAGCCCCTGACCGGAGATTCACGGAGTTCAGTTGCCCGCTCGATTCAGCGAAGGCAGCGAACTGCAGGGATGCACCTCGCTCGTCGACGAGGCCTCCGGACATCAACTCCGATCACGCTCTCCGCACCCTGAGTTGTCGGCGATCGACGAAGAGAGAGCCGAACACATACGGCAACTCCGGCCTCGCATGTTGTCCCGTCGGATCCCGCGGAGTCGGCCCCGGGCTGTTCGGCACACGAAGAACCGTACTGGTGGTGATACCTCATGGGGGCATTGCCTGATCAATGTGGAGGAAAACACGTGTCCAGCGCACCGCGACCGACAATGGACGGTCCTTTCTCGAGCGCATCGATGGAAGTCGCCCTCGAGCCGGCGAAACGGTCCACAAGAGGACGGGCCGGAATGTTCGGCGACGGCGCCACCGGTGCAGATGCCGCCGAGGCCCCGGTCGAGTCCTCGCCCGCGATCACGGCTGCCGACGTCCTGGAACGGGCGCGTGCACTCGCGCCGTTGCTGCGGGAGCGCGCCGCCGAGATCGAGCAGGCGAGACGGCTGCCGGCCGATGTGGTCGAGTTGCTGCGCGGCACCGGCGTCTTCCGCATGGGCTTCAGCAAGGAGTGGGGTGGTCCAGAACTGAGTTCGGTGGAGCAGACCGAGGTGATCGAGGCCATCTCCCACGGCGACGCGGCCGCCGGCTGGTGCGCCATGATCGGCTCCGACTCGGGCCTCTACGTGCAGTTCCTCGCCGAGGAGGTCGCCCGGGAGATGTTCCCGAGCTTGGACATGGCGACGGCCGGCCTCTTGTTCCCCACGGGCCGTGCAGAAATCGTCGACGGCGGTTATCGGCTTTCCGGACGCTGGCAGTTCGGGAGTGGCATCACCCACGCGGACTGGGTCGTCTCCGGCGCGTTCCTCTACCGCGACGGTGAGCCCGAACCCAGCCTCGACGGCGACCCGCACGATTCCAAGCTGTTCATGGTCCCCCGCAGCGACGTCGAGGTGATCGACACCTGGCACACGACCGGTCTGGCAGGCAGCGGCAGCTGCGACTACATGATCGCGGACGTCTTCGTGCCGGCCGAGCGCACCCTGACTTTCGACACCGTGCGCAACGGGGAGGGGCCACTCGCCCAGCCAGAGGTCCATATGCGCAACATGCCCGGGGTCGCCCTGGGGGTCGCTCGCGCCGCCCTCGACCACGCACACCACGTCGCCTCGAGCCGGACCAGTCCGGTGAGCGGCCGGATGGCGGACGACTACCGCGTCCAGACCACCATCGCCGAGTGCGAGTCCGACTTCGAGGCCACCCGCCACGCGACGTACGCCGCTCTGCGCCGTCAGCACGAGGTGCTGGCGGGCGGGGGGAGCATGGCCGATCTGACCCCCCGTGAACGGGCCGCGCTGCCGCTGTCCAGGCGCCATGCGTTCCGCACGGCCCGCTCGATCGTGACACGTCTCTACGACCTGATGCAGACCGGCTCGATCTACCGGTCCTCGCCGATGGACCGCTGGTTGAGGGACAGCCACACCATGTGTCAGCACGTCGTGGCGCAGGACCGCATCCTGCAGTCGGCCGGCGCCCACCTGCTGGGTGGCACCCCCTCGTTCCCGCTGTCCCTGGGCCTCACCTCGACCGCCCGCAGTCGACATGGCTGACGTGGGCGCCTCCTGGTGAATCCCAGTGAAATCCACACTCCGGCGCGGCCCGACACGGACCGGTCCCAAGGTGCCGACGAGCACCCGAAAAAATCCATTCCTGATGACAGACCCGACCCCATCAACAGACGAGGTAAATCATGTACGAGAAGACCGTTGACGTCCTGATGATCGGAGCCGGCCCGGCCAACCTGGCGCTGGCGATCGCGATCGAGGAGTCCGCACCCCTGGACGTGGCGCAGGACACGCTCATGCTGGAACAGCATCCGGATGTCAAGTGGCAACGGAACATGCTCCTGCCGTGGGCCAGGAGCCAGGTGTCCTTCGTCAAGGATCTGGTGACGCTGCGCAATCCGCAGAGCCGGTTCTCGTTCCTGAACTACCTGCGCGTCCAGGGCCAGCTGGACGAGTTCGTGAACCTGTCCACCTTCAATCCCTATCGCTGGCAGCTCTCCGCCTACCAGCAGTGGGTGGCCGACGAACTCGAGCACGTACGCATCCAGTTCAACGCCCGGGCCACGCACGTCGCGCCGCGCCACGCCGAGGACGGGTCGGTCCAGGGCTGGGTCACCGTCCTCTCCGACGGCACCCGGATCAACAGCCGAGATCTTGTCATCGGGATCGGGCGCGCCGCGCGCATCCCGGAGGTCTTCCACGGTCTTCCCGCCGAGCGGGTGGTGCACAGCACCCAGTACGGCAGCCGCATGAAACAACTTCCTGCCGACGCCCGGCCGCACCGCCCCGTGGTGATCGGCGGCGCACAGAGCGCGGCCGAGATGTTCATGGCGCTGCATCAGGACGTCCCCGGCTGCGAGCCCACCATGATCCTCCGGTCCATCGGGCTGCAGAACTATCAGACCAGCAAGTTCGTCAACGAGCTGTTCTTCCCCTCGTTCGTCGACGAGTTCTACAAGATGCCCGCCGAGACCCGGCTCCAGGTCCTGGAGGAGATGAATCCGACCAACTACGCCGCCCTGGCGCCCCCCTTCCTCGACGAGATCTACTCCATGCTGTTCCAGCAGCGGATGCTCGGCCAGCAGCGTTCGTTCGTGCGTCCCCTGACCGAGGTCATCGGTGCCCGGATGGACGGCGACGACGTCGTCCTCGACGTGCGTGACCGCAAGAGCGGCAACGTCGAGCCGCTGCGCTGCGACATGGTCTTCCTGGGCACCGGCTACGACCAGCAGATGCCGCCGCTGGTCTGCGACATCGTCACTCGGCTGGGCCTCTCCGAGGTGACGGTCAGCCGGCACTACCGGATGGAACTGGGTGTGTCCGGCCGCGGCGCGATCTACCTCCAAGGCGTCAACGAGCGGACCCACGGCATCGCCGACTCGCTGATCAGCGTGCTCGCCCACCGGTCCCAGGAGATCACCACGGATCTGCTCGAGCGGCGCACCGACCTCGGCGCACTGCCTGCCCCTCACCATCCGGTCGTCCTCGACCGTGCGGCGCGGCGCGACCTGCCGGTGGAGGTGTGAGGGCCGTGTTCGAGCTGCGCACCCTGGATCCGGAGAACATGACCGCCGCCTACGGGCTCGACCTCGAGCGCCTTCTGCCCTGGCCGGCGCTCAACGCACCCTTCGAGGGGGCGTGGTGCGTGCTGCGGGCGGGCGACGAGTCGACGCCCCACTCGCACCACGAGTACGAGATCTTCATCGCGATGGCGGGCCGTGCGGCTCTTGACGTCGATGGCACGAGGTGCCCGTTCGGCGCCGGCGACATCGTCTACCTCCCGCCCGGCTGCACGCACCAGGTCGTCAACGACAGCCCGCACGACTTCGAGTACTACAGCATCTGGTGGGACGGCGAGATGTCCTCGGCCTTCCTGGCCCGTCACGAGGAGCAGTCGCAATGAGCCCGACGACACTGATCATCTCACCGGCCCCCACGGCCAACGGAGACCTGCACCTGGGTCACATCGCCGGGCCGTTCCTGGCGGCCGATGTGCACGCGCGCTATCTGAGGGCGACCGGCCGGACCGCGCTGCTCGCCACCGGTACCCAGGACACCTCGACGTACGTCGTGACCACCGCGCACAGGCTGGGCACGACTCCGAAGGAGCTCGTGGAACGGTCGACCCAGCAGGTCGAGGCCACCTTGGCGGCGGTCGGGATCGGGGTCGATGCCTTCACCCGTGATGAGGACGGTTTCACCAAGACCGTGCTGGCCTTCATGGAGGACCTGTACGCCGCAGGCAAGCTGGAGCTGCGCACGATGCAGCTTCCCTACTCGCCGGCGACCGGTGAGTTCCTCGTGGACGGTTTCGTCCAGGGGTTCTGCCCTCGCTGCCTGGCCCGCGGGTGTGCAGGACTGTGCGAGAGCTGCGGCAGCGTGGTCGCTGCCGGAGACCTGCTCGATCCGTGCTCCACGCTGGATCCCGCGGACCCGGTCGAGCTGCACGACTGTCCCGTCCTGGTCATGCCGCTCGAGCCGTTCCGTGAACGGATCAGCGCCCACTTCGCCGAGCATGCGGCTCGGATGCGGCCGCACCTGGCGCAGGCCGTCGAGGAGATGCTGTCCCGTCCGCTTCCGGACTACCCGGTCACCTTCCCCATCTCGTGGGGCATCCCCGCACCGTTTCCGGAGGTCGCCGGGCAGTCGATCAATCCCAATGCCGAGCCGGCCGCGTGGAGCATCTATTGCGGCGCCCTGGCGGCGAAGGGCCGCGGAACGGTCGGGACCACCGACGATGAGCTGTGGCGGCCGGAGGCCGGCACACGAGTCGCCTACTTCCTGGGCTTCGACAACACCTATCCCTTCGCCATCGCGGCCGTCGCCATGCTCCTCGCCACCGAGGGACGCTACGTGGTGCCGACGGACTTCGTCACCAACGAGTTCTACGAGCTCAACAACGCCAAGTTCTCGACCAGTCGCGGACACGTGGTGTGGGCGGGTGACCTGGTCACCCAGTTGCCCCGCGACCTCGTCCGGTTCCACCTGGCGGTGACCAGCCCCGAGAACCAGCGAACCAACTTCAGCCACGAGGCCCTGTCCCACGTCACGTCATCGCGCCTCGTCGACCCCTGGAACCGCATCGCGCGGCGGATGGACCAGTACGTCGGCTGCGGACCGCTGCCGGTTTCGGTCCGCTCGCACGCGGCGGCCCAGAGCATCGTCGCCCGGTTCGTGGCCTGTTACGAGCTGGAGTACTTCAGCCTCACCCGGGCGGCCCAAGCCCTCACCGAGCAGTTGGCCAGGCTCGCCGACTGGGCCGTCGCCCCAGGGGACGAAGGCGACTTCTGCCACGAGGTCGACGTCGTGCTGCGGTGCGCCGCCCCCATCCTGGTCGACCTGGCCGAGAAGGTGCTGGACGAGTCGTCGCTTCCGGCCGGAGCCGGTCCGAGGACCGTGACTCCGGTCGCCCTGCCTCGGCTGCTCGATCGGATCAGCTGACGTGACGACGCAGACACTCTGCCCGCCGGCGTCGGCTGCGGCCTCGGACCGGCACCTGGTCATCGTCGGTGCCGGCGTCACAGGCCTGGTCACCGCCGTACGGTGCGTGCTCGCCGGCCACGACGTGACACTGCTGGACCGCGGGTCGATCCCGGATCCGCGATCGACCTCCTTCGACCAGCATCGTGTCCTCCGCGCCCTCGACCCCACCGACGCAGGACGCACCCGCCGCGCAGCTGGGCTGTGGCGCCATTGGGCGGGGCTGGAGTCCGTGCTGTGCGGCGAGAGCAGCCAGTTCCTGCGGACGGTCGGGTTTCTCACGAGCTGCCACGAAGACCTGTTCGGCAAGGCAGAGACGACGGCGGTCCAGGCCGGACTGGCCTTCCGGACCGTCGAGCCCGACGAGTTCCCCCACTTCGGCTTCCCGGCCGGAACCCGGGGGATCCTCGAGGCGGACGCAGGAGTGCTGCTCGCCGATCAGGCACTGGTCGCCGCAGCGACCTGGCTTTCGGCGCAGCCGCGGGCTCACCTGCGCCCTGGCACCGAGATCACCGAGGTGGACCCTGTCACCGGCTGCGTGTCCGGTCCCGACGGTGTCGTGGCTCGAGGAGATCTCACCCTCGTCGCCTGTGGTCCGTGGTCCGGCGATCTCGTCGGAGTTCCCACCGTGGCCCACCGGCAGACCACGGCCTGTCTGCGACCTCCGACCGAGCTCAGGACGTGGTGGCGCAGTGCGCCGGCCGCCGGCCGGCTCGGTCACGACGGACGCGCGTGGCTCGTGCCGCCCGTCGGCAACACCTCGCTGAAGATCAGCACGGACGCGGTACGTCGCGACATCGCCACGATGGCCCTCGAGCCCACGGAGGACGAGTCGTCGTGGTGCGAGAAGATCCTGGGCTCGGGGGTCGTCCGCGACGTGGCCGACTACGACGTCATTGCTGTCCGCCGATGCCACTACACGACATCCGTCCACAGCGACACCCTCGGACTGGTCCGCCTCGGATCCCGCACCTGGGCGCGCGTGGCGAGCGGGCCCGACGGTTTCCGGACGGCCCCGCTCGTCGCGGAGCGGGTGCTCCACGCCCTCCAGCCACTCTCAAGAGCACGCACGGAAAGGAAGACGACATGAGCGACTCCAGGAGCGCACTGCTGGTCATCGGCAGCGGCCTCAAGCTCTACCGCGAGTACCTGGTCAAGTCTGCGGCTGCCCGCGCACGTCGCGCTGGGCACGCGCTCGTCCTGGTCAACAACCTGAAGCCGACCTGGCAGCACGAGTACTTCGACGAGATCAGCGTGGTCAATGTGTTCGACCACGCGCTGCTGGCCGAGGCCGCCCGCGACGTGGCCACCCGGTTCTCCATCGCAGGTGTCCTCTGCTGGGACGAGCCCCTGGTGATGCCGGCCGCCGAACTCGCCGTCGAGTTCGGCGTGCCGGGGCTCGGTCTGCCCGGGGTTCAGGGCTGTCGGGACAAATACAGCGCCCGGACCCGCCTCACCGAGGGCGGGCTGCTGCAGCCGGGCTTCGCCATGTCGGCCGACGTCTCGGAGGCGCGCGCTGCGGCCGACCGGATCGGCTATCCGGTCGTCGTGAAGCCACGCGCCCTGGGGGCCAGCATGGGCGTGGTCCTCGCACGGAACGAGCAGGAGCTGCAGGACGCCTTCCGTGTCGCCTCGGACGCCAGCCTCGTCGGTGACGAGGCATTCCGGGGTGGCGCCATCGTCGAGGAGTACGCCGTCGGCCCCGAGATCAGCGTCGACGGAGCCGTGCACCAGGGCGAGTATCTGCCGATGTTCGTGGCACGCAAGCGCACCGGCGGTCATCCCTACTTCGAGGAGATCGGTCACGTGGTCGACGCCGACGACCCGTTGATGTCCGATGCGGCCCTGATGGACACTCTCGCGCGCGCTCACCGGGTGCTCGGCATCGAGGACGGAATCACGCACTCCGAGGTCCGGCTGACCGATCGCGGCCCCCTCATCATCGAGATCAACGGCCGGGTCGGGGGCGACCTGATCCCCTTCCTCGGCAAGCTGGCCACCGGCATCGACCCGGGAGAGGTGATGGTCGACGTCGCCCTCGACAACCGTCCCGACATCGTCCCCGAGTCCCGCGGGGTGGTCGGCATCCGGTTCGGCTACCCACAGCACGACTGCCTCGTCCGATCGGTGCAGCTGCCCGAGCAGGCTCCTGGACTCGTCACGGCGTCCGCGATGGTCGAGCCGGGAACGACGTTGCGCCTGCCCCCCGGCGGATACATCGCACGCCACTCCTTCGTGGTGTGCCACGCAGACGACTCCGTGACGTGCGAGGAGCACCTGCAGGCGGCGACCGACCAGGTCGTGCTCGACGCCGAGGTCATCGCGCCCAAGCCGGCCGGCTCGATGCTGGAGATGCCGGCAGGGCTGCTGGAGGTGGACAAGTGATCGGCTGCGAGGGCCGGGCGTTCCAGCCGGCGGGCGGTGGAGACGGCGCCCTCGCCTGCTGCCGGCAGACCGGCGACCTGGTGCGGGCCGGGGTTACCGGCGGACCCCTGCCGCGTGGCGCGAGCGGGGCGTCCTACCTGGAGGAAGTCCGGTCGCCGGTGCAGGCTCCCACATCGGGAGAGGAGCAGCAGTGAACGACGTCGAACGACTTCGGGCCGCCGTCGACGGACCCGTGCGACTTCCCGGCGACGCCGGTTTCGACGAGCTCAGCCGGCCTTTCAACGAGCGGTTCCGCGACGTCGTGCCCGGTGCCGTCCTCTCGGCAACCGGGACGGCAGACGTCAGCAGAGCCATCGCTTGGTCACGGGACACGGGGGTGCGCCTCTCGCTACGCGGAGGCGGGCACAGCTACGCCGGCCACTCCTCCGGCAGCGGGCTGGTGCTCGACCTGAGCCGCGTGGACCAGGTGCACGTCGACCTCGAAACCGGGTTGGTGACCGTCGGCGGCGGCACCAGGACGGGCGCGCTGCACGCCGCGCTGCGGGAGCACGAGCTGGCCCTCCCCCTGGGCAACTCCCCCGCGGTCGGCATCGGCGGGCTCGTCCTCGGTGGCGGCGTCTCCGTGGTCTCACGTGCCATGGGACTCACCTGCGACACGCTCGTCTCCACGGAGATGGTCCTGGCCGACGGTCGGGTCGTCACCTGCAGCGAGCAGCACAACGGGGACCTGTTCTGGGCCTGCCGGGGCGGCGGCGGCGGAAACTTCGGGGTGAACACGTCCTTCACGTTCCAGGCGCAGCGGGTCCCTCCGACGTCGACCTGCTTGATGCTGTGGGACCGGCGCCACGCGGTGGACGTCCTGGCCACCATGCAAGAGGTCATGCGCCGCGCCCCCGACGAGTTCGCGGCGCGGATCGGCATCAGCCGCACCGCAGACCGGGACGGGATCGTCTCGGTGGTCGGTCAGCACCTCGGGCCGGCCGAGGAGCTGCGCGAGCTGGTCGCTCCTGCGCTGTCGGTGGCGTCCGCGGACCGGATCGACATTGCGGACCGGAACTACTGGGCGGCGGCGGAGTACCTGCGCCACGCCACGGCCGGTGGCGCCTTCGCCGTGCGCACGCGCACCACCGGTGGGCCTCTCGTCGAGGACGGGCTCAGGACCATCGTGACCGCCGTCGACGAATGGCCGGGCAGCAGCAACCCCGACGGCGCGGGGGTGGGTCTCTTCACCTGGGGCGGGGCCATCAATCACGTCCCCGCCGAGGCGACCGCCTTCCCCCACCGGGACACGCTGTTCCTCGTCTCGATGGACACGTCGTGGCGGTCCGACGACGCGCCGGAGACCGTCCGGAACAACCTCGACTGGCTCGACACCCTCCACAGCGACATGGGCGAGTACGCCAGGGACGCGTCGTATGTGAACTTCACCGACCCGGATCTCGATGACTGGCGGGCGGGCTACTACGGCCCCAACGCCGCACGCCTCACGGAGGTCAAGCAACGCCATGACCCTGAACGCATCTTCTCGTTCGACCAGGCCATCTGATGTCCAGGCCGTCTGACCCGCCGCTGGCGCCTTCTCGACCCGACGTCGAGGCGTGGCCCAGGCGCGGTCCGACACCCGACCTCCGCAGCGTCATGCGGAGGTTCGCCACGGGCGTGTGCCTGGCCACGACCTACAGCGACCAGTCCGGCGGAAGGCGCCACGACGCCGTGACCGTGAACTCGCTCACCTCGCTGTCCCTCGCCCCTCCCCTGGTGTCGGTGTGCTTGAGCCGGAAGTCCCTGTTCCTCGCCGACCTGCTCTCCTCGGGGAAGTGGGCGGTGTCGATCCTCGACGACGGGTCCGAGGGACTCGCACAGTCGTGCGCCCGGGACCGGGCCACCCGCCTGCGCACGGTGCCCGATCTACCCGCCACGCCGGGGTGCCGAACGGGCGCGCTCGTCCTCGACGGGTCGAGCTGGCTCGAGTGCGTGGTGTGGGACAGCTTCGACGTGGGCGACCACATCCTCGTCGTGGGTGAGGTGGTCGCCCTCGACGACGGCAGGGACTCATCGGCCCTGGTGTTCCTGCACGGGCGGTACCACGCCCTCGAATAACGGCCCACCGCCCGGCCGCCGACCTTGACCAGCTGGACCCACACACACACGGAGGAATCATGGAATCACCTGCCACGACCACTGCCGAGAAGCCGGCGAGGAGCACGGACCTCGGCACGGTCATCACCTACCACGGCACCGAGCCGGAGAACGCCCTGATCCCGGGGCACACGACCGAGTCGGGCGGGGTCAAGGTCATCGCCGCCCTGTTCCGTGGGCTGGTCTCCTACGACCCTCTCGACGCCCACCCCAGGAACGCCGTCGCGGAGTCCATCGAGACCGAGGACTCCCAGGTCTTCACCGTTCGGCTCGAACCCGGTTGGACCTTCCACGACGGCACCCCGGTCACCGCACGCAGCTTCGTGGACGCCTGGAACTACACAGCCCACGGACCCCACCGGATGCAGGGATCGACCTTCCTCTCTCACATCGAGGGGTTCGAGGAGGTCAACGCCCCCGACTCCCGCGTCCTGGCCATGTCGGGGCTGGTCGTCGACGACGAGCGCACGTTCACCATCACGTTGTCCTCGCCCTTCGCCGAGTTCCCCGTGACCTTGGGCTGCAGCGCCTTCTTCCCGCTGCCGCAGGCATTCTTCGACGACAGGGCATCGTTCGAGAAGCACCCGATCGGCAACGGGGCGTTCCGCTTCGTCTCGCGCGTCCCGGAAGAGAGCATCCTGCTGCACCGGTACGACGACTACGCCGGCGCCGACATGCCGCACATCGACGGTGTCGAGTTCCGGATCTACGCCGGCCTCGACGAGGCGTACCACGACGTGGTGGCCGACCGGCTCGACTACCTCGACGTCACGCCCTACTGGGCGCTGGAGAGCGGCCGCTACCTCGACGATCTGCCGAACCGTACGCACGACCGCACCTACCTGGGCATCCAGAGCATTTCCTTCCCTCTCTACGACTCCCGCTACTGCGACCCCCGCGTCCGGCAAGCCATCTCCATGGCCATCGATCGCGCACAGCTGGTCGACAGGATCTTCCAGGGACACCAGGTGCCCGCGGACGGGCTGGTGCCACCGGCAGTTTCGGGGCGCATCGACGGGCAGGGCGGCGAACTGTGCAGCTACTCACCCGCACGCGCCAAGGAGCTGTTCGACGCCTCCGGCTTCCAGGGTGACATCGAGCTGACGTCCAACATCGACTCACCGAACGGGCCGTGGATGGAGGAGGTGTGCTCGTCGGTCAGCACAGGTCTCGGCGTTCGCTGTCGTTTCGTGCCGATCCGGACCATGGGCGAGTTCAGGCGCAAGCTCAACGCCCAGCAGGTGACGGCGATCTTCCGCTCGGGCTGGATCGCCGACTACCCCTCGATCGAGAACTTTCTCAGCCCCATGTTCCGCACAGGGGCGACCAACAACGTCGGGAAGTACAGCAACCCGGCCGTCGACGAGCTGCTCGCGGCGGCGGATTCGGCTCCCACGCAGGAGCAGGCCTGGCAGATGTACCAGCAGGCCGAGCGGGCCATCCTGCAGGACATGCCGACCATCCCGATCTGGTACCAGAGCACCCTGTCCGCCTGGTCGTCGCGCCTGCAGAACGTCCAGCCCAACCCCTTCCGCGAACTCGACCTCTACAGCGTGACCGTGGCCGGCCCCAAGGAGAGTCAGACGTCATGAACAACCGCAACAAGCAACTGCCCTGGATCATCGCCGGCATCTCGTTCGTCGCGCTCGTGGGTGCGGCGGGCTTCCGGGCCACTCCGGGTGCCCTGGTCGAACCACTCCGGGAGGAGTTCGGCTGGTCGACCGGGACCATCGGATTCGCGATGTCGGTCAATCTCGCGCTCTACGGCGTCACCGCGCCGTTCGCCGCCGCACTGATGGAGCGGTTCGGGGTCCGGGCGGTGACGGCCGGCGCGATGACGCTGATCTCGCTGGGCAGCGGCCTGACGGTCTTCATGTCGGCCTCGTGGCAGCTGGTGCTGCTGTGGGGTGTCCTCGTCGGTCTGGGCGCTGGGTCGATCTCACTGGGATTCATCGCCACCATCGGCACCCGATGGTTCGTCAAGCGTCAGGGCCTGGTGACCGGCATCCTGTCGGCCGGAGGCGCGACAGGCTCCCTCATCTTTCTGCCCCTGGTGGCATCCCTGACCGAGTCCTCGGCGGGGTGGCGCACCGCAGCCATCGTGGTCTGCGTGGCGGCGCTGGCGACCGTGCCGCTCATCCTCCTGATTTTCCGTGAGTACCCCGCAGACGTCGGCGTCCCGCCGTACGGCGCGGACGAGATCGTCGAGCCCGCGCCCTCCTCGGGCAGCGCCGCGCGGCTGGCCGTCGAGGGCCTGCTGGCCGCCACACGCAGCAAGGCCTTCTGGTTGCTGGCGATCGGCTTCGCCATCTGCGGGGCAACGACCAACGGACTGGTGGCGACCCACTTCATCCCTGCCGCCCACGACCACGGGATGCCCAGCATGAAGGCTGCGGGCCTGTTGGCCCTGATCGGTGTGTTCGACCTCATCGGGACGATCCTGTCCGGCTGGCTCACCGACCGCTTCGACGCGCGCAAGCTGCTGGCGGTCTACTACGCGCTGCGGGGCTCGTCCCTCATGGTGCTCCCCTCGGTGTTCCACGAGGAGATCACCGGCTTCATGCTGATTTTCGTCGTCTTCTACGGCATGGACTTCATCGCCACGGTGCCGCCCACGGTCGCGCTGTGCCGGGTCCACTTCGGCATGAGCGCTCCCATCGTGTTCGGCTGGGTGTTCGCGTCTCACCAGATCGGTGCCGCCGTGGCTGCGACGACCGCCGGCATCATGCGTGACAGCTACGGCGACTACGCCCCCGCGTGGTACGTCGCCGGCCTGCTGAGCATCGGGGCAGCGGCCCTGTCACTGCGCATCGTCGCGACGAAAGAACCGGACGTGCGAGCGACGGCGGCGGTCAGTGCCTGAGCGCCGTCAGAGGATGCGTGATCGCCGACAGCACCGCACAGCACATCGACGCCGCCGGGAAAATCTGACATGACCTGCTGCGACATTCCTGACTTCACCGGCGGACCGATCACGCGCGTCCGCTCCTACGGCCGACGTCGGGGTGGGAACTCCACGTTTTCCGGTGTGACCCCCGAACGGGGAGGCACGACCGATGGCTGACGTGATGGCGTCGCAGGGCGTGGAGGTTCAAGGGCCCGTGGCCACGTTCCCAACGACCAGGCCGCCCTCGAGTGCGCCTTCCGCGCCGTCATGGCCCTCGACCCGACCTGCCGAGGCCCAGACCGCTGGACCCACCACTGGAAGGCAGCGCTCAACGCCTTCGCGATCACCGTCGATGGCCGGCTCCCCGCCGGCCGCCGCTGAACATCAACGCCCTGAGCTACACCGAAAACCGGACAGACCCGCATCCGCCAGGCCCGGCCCAAAAATCAGCGCCAGCGCCGCAAGAGGGCCGGCGAGCCGCCACAGCTCGCGACGGCGCCGTGCGGCCCGCACGGAGAGTCTGAGTTCGGCAAAGCTCTCCTGCAGTGCCACCGTGTCCTCGGGCGGCGCCGGCGTGTTGTGCCACGTGCTCGCGACTACTGCTGCTGCGATGATCCTTGCCACCTGCTCGGGAGTCAGGACAGGCCCGCGGCGCTGCAGCCAGCGCAGCAGCCTGCGCTCGGTGACGACATGGACGTCGGTGGGTCGTTGCTTGATGGTCAGGGTCTTCGGTTCCATCAGGACCAGGACCGGGGTGACGTGCACGGCCTCCCCCACCGCTGCGCTGAGCCGCTTGGCCGCCCGCCTCGCCTCGTGGCGGGCATGGGGCAGGTAGTGCTGTTTGTGCCCCGCGTCGAACACCGCGTGTTCGCCGACCCACACCTCCGTGCCCGAGTGGTTCTTCGTGTTGAGCGTGAACACCCCGGCCGGACCGATCAGCACATGATCGATGTCGGAGGCGCCTGCCCCGACAGGAACGGCGTGCAGGACTGTCCACTCCGACCCCAAGCGACCCAGGGCCTCCCCGACCGCGATCTCCCCCAGCGCGCCCTGGAACCATGGGCGGCTCTGCGCGCTGAGCGGACTGGAGCCCACGAGGCGGGCCCACCACGACCGCGGCGATTCGCCGCTGTGGATCCGCAGCGTCTCGGCGATCACCGACTGCCCAGCGCACCGGTTCACCAGCGTGGGCGGGGCCTGCGGACGACTGACCGCCGCCGACGGACCGAGCAGCCGGAAGGCCGCAAACCCCAAGGAACGAATGGAGTCCGGAGGTGCGATGCCGTCCCAGGCGACCACTGGTGGCCCGGTCCGTGGCCGATGGCGCTCTGAGGGGTCACGGGGCGGGAGCACGGGTCGGCCGCGAGTGCCACGAGGCGTCATGGGCGTCATGGGCGTCAGCTTTCGGAGAGCGCGGAAGTTCTGCCCTATTCAATGAATTTGCATCCGTATGGCGCAAACAGGGGACTGCTCCGTTCCGCTGTGTGACGCTCGCCGGAGCCGGCCGTTCGGCCCTGCCGGCCGGACCCGACCGTGACCTCGAGGGGACGGTCGGGTCCGGCGGTGCCCCCGCCCTCAGACGGAGGCGTGGGACTTGGCCTCCTGGATGAGGGTGAAGACCTGGTTGCGGATCTGCGCGTAGCGGGGCAGGGCCTTGGTGGCCACCTGGTCGCGGGGCCGGGGCAGGTCGACCTCGATGTTCTCGGTGACCGAGGTCGGGGCGCCGGAGAGCACGATCACGCGGTCGGCGAGATAGACGGCCTCGTCGATGTCGTGGGTGACGAACAGGACGGTGGTGTTGTAGGCCTGCCGGACCCGCAGGACGAGGTCCTCGAGCTCGATGCGGGTCTGGGCGTCCACGGCGGCGAAGGGCTCGTCCATGAGCAGCACGTCGGGCTGGTAGGCGATGCCGCGGGCGATCGCGGCGCGCTGCTGCATGCCGCCGGACATCTGCCAGGGGTAGAGGCCGCCCTTGCCGGCCAGGCCGACGGAGATCAGTGCGTCCTCGACCCGGCGGGCGCGTTCGGCCTTGTCGTACTTGGTGCGCATGGGCAGCTCGACGTTGGCGGCCACGGTCATCCACGGCAGCAGCGAGCGGGAGTAGTCCTGGAAGACCACGGCCATCTTCGCCGGGGGCTCGGTGACGGGCTCGCCCTCGAAGATCACCTCCCCTGCGGTGGGGGCCTGGAGGCCGGCGATCGAGCGCAGCAGGGTGGTCTTGCCGGAGCCGGAGGGCCCGACGACGCAGACGAACTCCCCGGGCTTCACGTCGAAGCTGACGTCGGCGAGGATCCGGGCGGTCTTCTGACCGAATCCGTAGTCCTTGCGCAGGTGGGAGACCTCGAGCACGGTCCCCTGGTAGGAGGACTGGATGCCGGACCAGGTGACGGTCTCGGGGTCGCGGGCGGTGGTGGGGCCGGTGGTGGTCATGGTGGTCACTCCTTGGTGGTGCCGGCCTGCCAGGCCAGCACGCGTCGTTCGACGGCGATGAAGAGCAGGGACGCGAGGTAGCCGAGCAGCCCGAGCAGGATGGTGCCGGCCCAGGTCTCGGCCACGGCGAAGGTCTGCTGGGAGTACAGGACGTAGAAGCCGATCCCGTTGGTGGAGGCGACCATCTCGGAGACGACGATGAGGATGATCGACAGCTGCAGCGTGGTGCGCAGCCCGGCGAAGATCTGCGGGCCGGCGTTGGGCAGGACCACGTAGCGGATCCGCTGGGTCAGGGTGAGCCGGTAGGAGCGGGACATGTCCCGCTGGACGGGGTCGAGGCTGCGCACCCCGTCGATGGTGTTCATCAGGGTCGGCCACACGGCGCCGAGGACCATGATGAAGATGTTCATCCCGGCGCCGATGCCGATGAGCATGATCCCGATGGGCACCAGCACGGGCCCGGGCAGGGAGCGGAAGAACAGCACGATCGGCTCGGCCGCGGCCCGGGTGTACCGGTTCATCCCCAGCATCATCCCGGCCCCGATGCCCAGCACCGCCGAGATCGTGAACCCGGCCGCGAACTTGCCCAGGCTGGGCAGCAGGTCGGCGGCGAAGTGCGGGCCGAGCCAGTCGCGGACGAAGACCTCCACGATGGTGGCCAGCGGCGGGAAGTACAGCGAGGTGCTCTCCGCGGAGGCGAACCACCAGGCGATGATCAGTGCGACCGGGAGCCAGATGCGGGTGAGCACCGTGCGGGTGGTGTCGGTGAAGGTGGTCATGAGTCCGTGCCTCCTCGCTGGGACGGGTGCCAGAACAGCAGGGGCTTCTCCAGGCCCTGGAACACGAGGTTGATGCCGACCCCGAGCAGGCCGGCGGTCAGAACGTAGGCGTACATGGTCGGCAGGGCGTTGTTGACCTGCGCGACGGCGATGGTCTGGCCCACCCCCGAGGCGCCGCCGATCAGCTCGGTCACGACCGAGACGATCACCGCGATCGAGGCCGAGATGCGCAGTCCGGTCAGGGCGTAGGGCAGCAGCGTGGGCACCACGATGCGGGTGGTCGTCAGCCACCGGCCCAGCCGGTAGCTGGCGGCCATGTCCAGGGCCACGTTGTTGGTCTGCCGGATCCCGTAGACCATCTGGGTCAGGAACGGCCACAGGGCCCCGAAGGTGATCAGGGTGACCTTCATGGTCGGGGACGGCCCCCACAGCAGCAGGCCCAGCGGGATGAGGGCGATCGGCGGGATGGGCTTGAGGAACTCGACGACGATCCACGTCGAGCTCTCGACGAAGCGGATCAGCCCGATGAGCAGGGCCGCGACCGTGCCGATGGCCAGCACCAGGCCCAGGCCGGTCAGCGCGCTGGAGAGGGTGGCCCACAGGTCCGCCCAGTAGCCGCCGGTGCCCAGCAGGAACCACAGCTCGCTCAGCACGGTCGAGGCCGCGGGGAAGACCTGGGCGTCGAGGACGCCGGTGCGGCCGAGCACCTCCCACAGGGCGAGGACGCCCAGCACGGACGCGGCCCCCAGGGCGTGGTCGGTGGCGCGGGAGTCCCAGAGCACCGGCAGCCCGGGACGGGCCTCCGCCCGTGCGCCGGCCGGCGGGGTGAGATCAGCGACGGCCATCGCCCACCAGCTCCCTTCCCATCCCGGCCGGAGTCCGGACCGGATCGTCGTCGTCGTGCAGGGGATCGGGCGCCGGGACGCCGATGCCGAAGTGCATGAGGTCCTCCCCCACGTAGAAGTCCCCGCTGAACCCGGCCCGGCCCTGAGCCCACTTCTGGCGCGGGGTGTTGCCGGGCACCAGGTGGGTCAGCACCAGGGTCCTCACCCCGGCCCGCTGCGCCTGCGGGCCGACCTGGTCGATCGAGGTGTGGGCGGCGAGCATGTGCTGCATCAGGTACGGGTCCGGTCTCGGGGAGCCCGGGCCCATGAGCGAGGACACCCAGTCGAGGTCGATGCACTCGTGCAGCAGCAGGTCCGCGCCGCGGGCGAGGGTCACGAGGTTCTCGCACACCCCGGTGTCCCCGGAGATCACCACCGACCCGTCGGCGGTGTCGAAGCGGAAGGCGAAGGCGGGGAAGACCGGTCGGTGGTCGACGAGGATCGCGGTGACCCGCACGTTCTCGTCGGCGTAGACCTCGAAGGGCTCCATGGCCGGGGACGGGTCGCCGTTCGGGTCGCCGCCGGTGGTCCCGGGGAGCTCGATGTCGTGGACCTCGAAGATCTCCCGCAGGTCCTGCTTGGCGTTGTCGCGCATCCGGTCGTTGATGTCGGTGGCGTAGGCCTGCAGCAGCCGGTGGGTGGACTCCTCGATGCCCGGGGTGGGGCTGTCCGGGTGGAAGACCTCCGGCTCGTGCTGCCGCTCCCCGAAGATTGGCGGCAGGACCGTCCGGTCGCCGGGGCCCACGATCTGCACCGGGCGCTTCAGGCCCTTGGACCCGTTGTGCCAGGCCAGCAGGAGCAGGTTGGGGTAGTCGACGGTGTGGTCGGAGTGGTGGTGGGTGAGGAACACGGCCCGCAGGTGGTCGATGCCGTGCTCGAAGCCCGGGGTGCTGGTCCCGGACCTGCGGAACATCGGGCCCCAGCCCTCGCCGCAGTCGATGAGGTACTGGGCGCCGTTGACGGTGATCAGGGTGGAGATCCCGGAGCGCTCCGAGTTCTCCCACCACGGGGGCCCGCCGGCGGTGCCGAGCAGGGTGACCCGGGTGCCGTGGCGTGCGGCCTCCTCGAGGGCCATCGGTCGAGGTGCGGATGTCATGGGAAGCCTCCTGGGCGGTGGGCGGACGGGGTCTGCGGATGGATCGGTGCCTGGGGAAAGATCGGCGCCTGCGGACAGTGGGGAACGGGAGCGGCGGGCCGGTCGCCGGCCTCGGCGCCGGCTCAGGGGAGGACGAGCTCCTCGCCGTCGACCGGTGCGGGCAGGAACCCGAGGTCGACCATGGTCTCCGAGGCGGCGGTCAGCACCTGCGGGTCGACGCCGACGCCGTACGGGGGCTGCCCCATCCGTGCCACGGCCTCGGGCTTCATGCCGCCGTACTCGACGAGGGCATCCCGGACCACCTGCGGGTCCTCGGCGGCCGTGACACTGGCGCGTTCCACGGCACGGCGCACCTTCGCCACGACCTCGGGGTTCTCTTCGGCGAAGGGGCCCGCCGTGAAGAGCACGGACATGCTCTCCCCCGGCTCGAAGGCCTGGTAGTACGGGCGGTCGACGACCTGCAGGCCGTTCGCGGTGCCGAGGCCGACGAACGGTTCCACCACGGAGGCCGCGTCGAGCGTCCCCTTCCCCACGGCGGCCGCCATGTCGGGGAAGGGCATCGCCACGAAGGTGACCTTGCTCGGGTCCCCGCCGTCGCGCTCCACGGCCGCGGCGGCCGCCACGTGGACGATGGACCCGAGGCCGTTGACGCCCACGGTCCGGCCCTCCAGATCGCGCGGGCGGATGATGCCGCTGTCGGGGGCCACCAGCAGCGCGGAGACGTCCTCCTCGGGCTTCTCGGCGACGTCGGCCTGGTTGGCCACGACCTTCAGCGGCAGCCCCTTCTGCGCTCCCGCCAGGACCGGGGTGATGGCGCCCGTGCCGAACTGCAGCTGCCCGTTGATCACCGACGGGGCGATCGCCGCGGCGTTCTGCATCGTCTGGGTCTCGACGGTGAGTCCTTCGTCCTCGAAGTAGCCCTCCTCCAGGGCCACGTACACCGTGACGAAGTCGGCCACCGGGAGGACACCGATCCTCACGGGGTCACCGGGCTCGAGCGCCACCGCGCTGCCCCGGCCGACACCGCAGCCGGGAAGAGCCACCAGGGCGGCGAGGAGAAGAGCGAACACTCCTGCGTGCTTCATGGTCGTCCTCCTGTCATGCCTCGAGCGCGACGGCGGGGGCCCGCAGGCACAGGACGGCGCTGAGCGCGTCCTCGAGTGCCTGGCGGGGGTCCTCGACCGTGCTCATGGCGCGGAACCCGATGTGGTTGTCGGGGCGCACGAGGACGCAGCCGGAGTCGCTGTGCTCGCGCTGCCGGGCCCAGTCGCCGTAGAGGTCCTCGTACTCCTGGCCGGGGCCGACGACGTGGGCGGTGATCTCCACGCCGGTGGCCTCGGCGACCTGGGCGGCGGCCTCGGCCCAGGCGGCGCCGTTGACGCCGGTGAGCACGGTGAACCGGCCGTGGCCGCAGAGGTCGTGGGTGGACACCCGCGGTGCGGTGGGGTCGGCGGTGCCCAGCCAGGCGTGCGGCAGCCGCGCCCCGGGGTGGGTGGTGGGCTGGTAGTAGAGCTCCGGGTCCCGGACCGGGGCGGGGAACGGGGTGCCGTCCTCGACGACGGCGGCGGAGGTGTAGCGCTGGCCCAGCTCCACACCGAGGGCGTTGAACTCGTAGTTCTTCAGCACCAGGGCCTCGCGCAGGGCCTCGCGGCGGGCCTCGCCCTCCTCCGTGGGCTCCTTCCGGGTGGCGATCTGGGCCTGCATGGTCTCGGTGTCGTCGCGCGGGTCGATGCCCAGGGCCTCGAGGATCGCGCCGAACTCGTCGATGGACTTGTTGGCGCGCTTGACGATCTGCTCCCCGACCGGGACCCGCTCCTCGTTGTAGGTGGCCAGCAGTTCCGGGCCGGCCAGGCCCTTGATCACGTGGGCGAGCTTCCAGGCGAGGTTGTAGGAGTCCCCGATCGAGGTGTTCGAGCCCAGGCCGTTGCTCGGCGGGTGGCGGTGCACGGCGTCGCCGACGCAGAAGACCCGGTCCTTCATGTTGCGGGTCGCGTACATCTCGTTGACCGTCCACAGGGAGAAGGACTCCACGTCGATCCGCAGGGCCGGGTCGCCGATGAGGTTGCGCACGATCTCCGCGGCCGAGTTCTTCGTCAGCTCTGGGGGTGCCTGCTCGATGTCGTAGCCCCAGGTGATCAGCCACTTGTTCCAGGGCCGCACCATGCGCACCAGGCCCAGGCCGATGCCGCCGATGGACGCCCCGGGCTGGAGCACCCAGTAGAGCACCGACTGGCGGTTCTGGCAGTAGGGGGCCAGGTCCATCTCGCAGACGATGTTCATGGACCCGGACCGGCCCATCCGCCCTTCCATCGGCAGCTCCAGGTCGGCGGCGACCTTCGAGCGCCCGCCGTCGGCGCCGATCAGGTACTGGGCGTGGATCGTGTAGCTGCGGCCGGTGAGCCGGTCCCGGACCAGGGCGTGCACCCCGTCCTCGTCCTGGACCAGGGTCAGGTACTCGGTGCTCCACCGGTACTTCGAGCCCCGCGCCATGGCGTTGCGCACCAGGATCGGTTCGAAGTAGGTCTGCGGCAGGTCGCAGTTCATCGAGGGTGAGGCCGTCTCGTAGTCGGCGTGACGCTCCGGGCTCGTGCCCCAGGCGCGCACCCGTCCGAGCTCCTCGCCGGCGATCGAGGTGCAGAAGACGGTCTCGCCGATCATCGGGTGCGGCGTCGCGTCGGCCTGCACCTGGTCCTCGATGCCCATGTCCCGCATGATCTCCACGGTGCGCTGATTCGTGATGTGCGCCCGCGGGGTCTCGGCGGTGGAGGCGTACTTGTTGATCACCAGGTGATCGATCCCGTAGGTGGCCAGGAACAGGGCGGCCGAGGACCCGGCCGGGCCCGAGCCGACGATCAGGACGTCGGTGGTGATGTCCCCGGGCTCGACGGTGGTCGAGGGCACGAGGGTCTCCGTGGTGGTGGTCATGGTGGTGTCTCTCCTCTGAGCTGAAGTGTCGGTGGGCGGCGTCGTCGCCGCCCGGGACGGGGGTCAGGCGGCGGGGGCCAGGACGACGTCGAAGCGGGTGCGGGCCCAGGTCCGGCCGGCCAGGTCGCGCCCGTCCGGGGTCGGGGTGCCGGCCGGCTGCTGCTCGAAGCGCTTGATCAGCGAGTCCTGCACCCCGAACACCGAGTCGCCGATCTCGATCTGAGGGTCGCCCTCGACGAAGATGTGGGTGACCAGGGTCCGGCAGTGCTCGGCGGTGACCATGAAGTGCAGGTGCGCCGCCCGCACCGGGGACCGGTCCGTGGCCGCCAGCATCTGCCCCACCGGCCCGTCGTGCGGGATGGGGTACGGGGTCGGCGTCAGTCCCCAGAACCGGAACCGCCCCCGCTCGTCGGCGAACAGGTGGGCGCGGCCGGCCACCCGGTCGTCGGTGTACTGGACGTCGTAGAACCCGTCCTCGTCGGCCTCCCACACCTCGATCCGTGCCCCCGGCACCGGGGCGCCCTCGGTGTCGACGACGGTGCCCTCGACCCAGCAGGGCTGTCCCGGAGCGCCGCCGCTGATGTCCCCGCCGAGCGGGATCTCGGGGGCGTCCTCGACGAAGAACGGTCCGAAGACGGTGGCCTCGGTGGCGTCCCCGTCGGCCGGGTTGTTCACCAGGATGGTCTGCATCGAGGCGCCCAGCACGTCGGAGAGCAGGATGAACTCCTGGCGCTTCTCGTCGGTGATGTGCCCCACCGCGGTGAGGAACTCGATCGCGGTGTTCCACTCCTCCTCGGTCAGGCGCACCTCGCGGACGAACTCGTGCACGTGGCGGGTCAGCGACTGCATGAGCTGCCGCAGTCGCGCGTCCGGGGTCCGCTCGAAGGACGCGAGGACCTTCTCGGTCAGGGCCTGCTCCCGGCCCGTCTGCTCGGCGGACACCGTGGTGGCGGCGGTCTCTGTCATGGTGGGGCTCCTTGTCGGACGGGTCGGGACGGACGTCAGACCGTGGCAGGCACGGCCGGGGTGGGGGTGGCGCCGGTGAGGGCATCGGTCAGCAGCCGCTCCACACCGGCCCCGGACACCGGCACGGGGTTGGAGGCCGGAGCGGCGTCCAGGATCCGGTCGACCGCCTCGGGGATCCCCGCGGCGGTGAACCCGTGGTCGGACAGCCGCGCCGGGGCGTCGACGGTCTCGCGCAGCACGTTGAGGGCGTAGACGGCCGCGACCGCCGGGTCCTGGCCGTCGGCCGGGATGTGGCCCAGTGCGGCGGCCAGCCGGGCCGCCAGCTCAGGGACGCCCGGGGCGTTGAGGGCGAGCACGTACGGCAACACGGTGGCGTGGGTGGGGGCGTGGGGCAGGTCGAAGGTCCCGCCCAGGACGTGGCAGATCTTGTGGTGCAACCCCGAGCCGGCGGAGGCGAAGGCCACGGCGGCGAGGTAGCAGCCGTAGAGCGCCTGCTCCCGGGCGTCCAGGTCCTGCGGGTCGGCCACGATCCCGCGCAGGGCCAGGTTCAGGGCGCGGGCGCCCTCCAGGGCCATCGCCTGGTTGATCGGGTCGGCCTTGGGCGCCCAGAGGGAGTCGACACAGTGGGCCAGGCCGTTGAGCCCGGAGGCCACGGACAGCTCCACCGGCAGGGTCCGGGACAGCTGTGCGTCGTAGACCACCGCGGTGGGCAGCACCCGGGGGTCGACACCGGTGGTCTTGGTCCGGTCCTCGGTCAGCCCCCACACATTGGTCGCCTCGGACCCGGCGTAGGTGGTGGGCACGGCGATGATCGGGAGACCGGTGGTCAGGGCGACCGCCTTGGCCAGCCCGGTGGTCGAGCCCCCGCCCACGGAGACGATCACGTCCACGGCGTGCTCGGCGGCCGCGGCCCGGGCCCCCTCGGCCACCTCGACCGGGACGTGCTGGGCGACCTCGCCCCACCACAGCACCGGGGTCGCGCCGGCGGTGGCGGTCTCGGCCAGGGCACGTTCGGGCTCGGCGGCGACCACCATGGGCCGGGCCGCGCCCAGCCGCTCGATCTCGGCGGCCACGTGCTCGCCGGCGGCCCCGGTGCCGAACAGGACCCGCTGGCCCAGCGTCTCGTGTGCGAACCGCATTGCTGTCATCGTCCGTCCTTCGTCTCGTCGGTGGCCGGCCCCGTCGCCGGGGTGACCTGCATCACTACCGAGTGTGGGCGGAGCAGTCACATAATTCCAATACCGTTTCTTGGCGGAGCACATAGACTGATGTTATGGATAGTCGTCAGCTCCAGTACTTCCGCGCCGTGGTGGACCACGGGTCCTTCACCGAGGCGGCCGCCGCGCTGCACATGACCCAGCCCTCGTTGAGCCTGGTGGTGCGGCGCCTGGAGGAGGAGTTCGGGCTCCCCCTGCTGATCCGCGGCAAGCAGGGAGCCCGCACGACGGAGGCCGGAGCGCACCTGTACGAGAACGCGGTACGGATCCTCGACCAGATGGCGGCCACCGCCGACCACCTGAGGAGTCTGGCGACGGGTCACGGAGGGCGGGTCGTGCTCTCGAGCGCTCCGATCTACAACTGGGAGTTCCTCCCGGGCGTGGTGTCCGCGCTGCGCGAGGACGCCCCCGACCTGGACCTCGTGATCCAGGACCCGCCGCCGAAGCAGACCATCAGCAACGTGCTCAGCGGAGAGGCCGACGTCGGGGTCGTGCCCGCCTGGAACGTCGACCTCCTGCGCGAACGGCACGGGGACCAGCTCGCGATGCACGCGGCCATCGAGATGCCGCTGCTCGCCATCCTGCCGCCCACCTTCGGCTCCACCGCCCCGCGCGTGTCCCTGGAGCAGCTGCGGGACGAGGCGTGGCTCGTGCCCGCCTCGGATCCGGGCTTTCCCGGTCTTCCGGAGCTGTTGGAGCACGTGTGGCAGCAGATGCCGCACGTCCGGCCCCGGAGGATCCACGAGACCTCGACCCTGCAGACCGCGCTGCCCCTGGTCGCCGGCGGCATGGGCGTGGCCCTGATGCCCAGCACGGTCCGGCAGCTGGCCCATCGGGCGGTCATCGTTCGGGAGCTGTCGACGCCGGTGCCCCCGCTGGTGGCCACGGTGCTGTGGCGCCGCGACGGCACCAGGTCACCTGCCCTCACGCGAGTCATCCGTCTGCTCGCCGGAACCGGGGAGCGAGGTGCGCAGGCCGACACCCCGTGACGGCGACGCACAGCGACGCTGTCGGGGACACCGGCCGCCCCGGCTGCGGCACGTGGCCCATCAGACCGTCGCAGCACCTGCGGGCGGACGGAGGTGTCCCTTCCGGCAGTCGTTCACGACTACCGCGTCAAGGACGTACCGCTCCTGACAAGTCGTGACGTGCACGAGAACATCCCGTCAGCGCGGCTCCGGCTCCCTGTAGTGGGCACCCCGCCGCTCACCGTGCATGGTCAGCCGGCCGTCCTTGACCATGGCCTGCAGCACTGCCGTGGCCTGCCGGGGACCGATGCCGCACAGCTCTGCGACCTGGCCACGGGTGATCGAGCCGAACTCGCGCACGTAACGCAGGACCATCTCCTCGCGGCGGTACTCGCTGACGGGCTGGGCGCGCACATAGTCCGCCTTGCGCCCGACCGTCTCGTAGAAGCCCGGCGGCAGGTGGAACGAACGCCCGCGGCCGGTCCCGCGCACTTCCACCAGACCTTGTTCAGCCATCCGGTGCAGATCCGCCCGGAGCTGAGCTCGTGCCGAGCCCAGTTCGCCTGCGATGTCCGCCGTCGTGCTCGGTCCCTCGAGACGCAGAAGGTGCAGGACGCGGAGTTCCGTCACGGACAGTTCGTCCCCTGCGGCCTGCCGAGCATGGACGAACGCAGCCAGTTCCGTATCCGCCGAGGACATGGGCACGGAGACCACGACGGCGGTGTCGGTCGTTGCCGAGAAGTCCGGCTCGTCGCGGCCCAGTCGCAAGAGTTCTCGGAACATGATGGCCACACCGCGACCGGACCGCTCCACCACTCCGGCGCGCTTGAACGCATCGGCGAGAGCGCGGCTTCGCGGCCGCGACTCGCTCATGAGGTTGGCGAGCGTGACGCCGCGAGGCAGCCCTCCGGGGCTGCGTACGGTGAAGGCGTCTTCGGTCAGCTGGACGGCGACGGGACCGACCTCCGTGTAGTCACGGTGGACGAGGGCGTTGGCGACGGCTTCGCGCGCCATACGCGGTGGGATGCGGGGCAACGAAATCCTCAGCAGGCCCCAGGCCAGCTCGTCCTCCACATTGCGAGCGTCCAGCCGCTCCTGGACCTGCTGGGCGACCTTGAGGAGCGGAGCTCGGAGGACGTCGTTGGTCACGACTCTGGTGCGGTCCAGCACCTGGAACAGGACCTCGTGGTGCGGTACCCATCGCGAGAGGGCCGCGGGTGTGCCGAACAGAAGCACTGCCCCCAGCGTGGGGGTCGTACGGTCGATCGCGTCGACCATGCCCAGCGAGCGGAGAATTTCCTCGTCCTGCAGATCGGCCAAGGTGGAGTCTCCGGCAGCGGACCGGCACATGGAACGGAAGCGCTCGAATTCGATTGGATCGAGGTCGCCCATCGAGGCGCCCAGTGCCGGCAGCTCCGCCCAGTCCCGTCCCGTCGCGCTGAAGTGATGCATGAACAGCTCGTGCGGCTCGTACGGCAGGCATTGTGGCGTGTCGTCGACCTTGAGGGCACGCCGTTGGTAGAGACCCCTGAGCGTGGCCGTGGGGACCTGGGCCGCCGGCACCTCGACGACCAGGACGTCGACGCCCTCCACATCGACCACGGTGACCGCCGTGGGCAGGGCGGGCCGGGTGTGGTTCTGGATGAGCGCCTGGAGCTGCGCGGGATCGGTGCGGTCACGATGCCACGGTGCGCACCCTGTGATGTCGCCGTTGTCCTCGACCCCGACCAGCACCGTTCCACCCTGCGCATTGGCCATGCAGGCGACGGCTTCGACAAGCCCCTTCTCCGTGAGGTCGCCAGGATTCCTGCGCCGCTTGAACTCCGTGCGGAGGTTCTCGCCCTCGGCGGCAAGGCGCCGTACCTGATGACTGTCCATATGCCCATTTTATGTCATATTTATGACATTTAGAATGTCGCCACTCTGATTGACATTGAAGACGCACAGTATGCCGATCTCGATGACAGACGGTGCCGCACGGCCGCCCGCCGAACTCCTGGTGCCATCCCCTGCCATGCCGCTCACGGAGGTCGGCCACGATCTCGGATGTTTTACTCACCGGGTCTTCTCATTCACTCGATCGTTCACTCCTCACCCACTCATGGAGCCTGAATGAGAAATGGGCGACAGAGTGAAGCATGAATGACGCCTCTGCCGCCCCCATCCTCCTGACGGGTGGGAACGGGCGGTGACTGGAACCACGTCTCGGGGCTCCTACAACCGCACTGCGCCGGTGCAGTCGCGCACGTGGTCGGCCGTCAGGGCGCCCAGTCCCGAGCCGGTCACCACGGCCTGCACCTCGTCGCTGCGGAGGAGCTCGACGATCTCCTCCGGCGCGTCCTCCCGGCTCGCCTCCGAGTCGATGATCTCGGGCCTTGTCCGGAGGTGGTCCGCCAGCAGGGGCCAGCGGATCTCCACCACGGCCCACAGGGCGAGCGGAAAGGTGTCGACCGGCGCTCCCTCCAGGGTCCGCAAGGACTGCAGCATGCCGTACGTGTTGACGAACAGCCGGATGCTGCGCGGATTCGGATCCAGGAAGCGGCCGAAGGGCAACAGCTCGTGCATCGAGGACTCGTTCCCGGTGATCTCGGAGAACCGGACGGCCGCGGCTCCCAGCACCTCCATGCGAAGATCCGGATCGTCCGGCATCCTGCCCTTGGTCACCTCCATGACCTCGGAGCCGCTCGGCGCCCGCTGGATCTCGCGGATGGCTTCCTCCTTCAACCGCTGCTGGTCCGGCGACGGTTCGCCGGCCGGTCCGGGCGTGAGCAACGACTCGTAGAACGCGGTCTTGGCCTCTGGGGTGATGGAGGGCAGGCGCACCTGCAGTTGGAAGATCTTCTCGAGGAACAGGTATCCGAGGGGTCTCCCGGGAACCCGGGTGGCTCGCACCGAGCTGTAGTGGTTCTCGTAGCTCGATCTGATCCACTGCCCGTCGGCGGCGACGAAGGCGTACGGGCCGCGCACCTCGAGCGCCCTGCCGGTGTCGTGCAGCTCGGAGGGTGCGTCTCGGACGAGGTTCTGCACCACTTCCAGAAAATCAATGACGTACTGGGGTTCGCAACGGTCGAGATCGTCGACGAAGAACACGACCGGATGACGGCTCCGTCTCAGGGCGCGCGCGAACAGCAACCGCACTTCCGACATGGGATTCGCGCTCGAGGCGACGAACGCCTCGGCGGAACGGTAGGACTCCGGGACGAGATACCGGTAGGCGCCGGCCAGGGCCGCGGTCACGACAGCTGCCGAGGAAAGGACCTTGGCGGCGGTGTCGGCGAACTCCACGAGGCTCAGCCCCGCCACCAGCGCGACGGCCGCGAGGACGACCAGCGCGAAGGGAACGGGTCTGGCTCGGATCACGTCCACGCGGCCCAGCGCCATGACCCAGAGCTTGCGCGCCCACCGTTCCCACGCATTGCGCCCGGTGGCGTAGGCCTCCGCCTCCACCGCCCGGCGCAGGGCACGGTGCAGGGTCCACCACTGGACACCGAGCTGCTGCTCCCGCCAGGCGTTGACGTGGACGACGAGGAACTTCTCCTGGCCTTCTCTCCGGAGCTCTCTCTCCAGGAAGCCGAAGAGAGAACTCTTTCCCGACCCCCACGGGCCGTCGATGTGGATCAGGAAGGAGTCGGCCTTCCCGGCCCTCTCCAGTGTCCTGAGTCGTTCGACCAGGGCCTCTGCGAGGAACCGCCGGCCCAGGGCGTCCCGCTCGGCCGGAGCGTCCGAGGACCACTTGGTCTGATCCGGTTGCGGCCCCAGCCGCTCTCTCGCCCTCCGGCCCATGATGTCGAAGACCCGGCCGTCCCTCAGGTCCTGCTCGAGCTCCCGCTCGAGCAGGGCGAGGCCGAACACGGTGAGCTCGCCGTCGATCACCGGTCGCGGGGCGTTCCGCGCCGGCTTGCGGTCGTAGAGGGATGCGACGCCGCGGAGCCACTCCCCCACCGTGGCCCGCCGCCCGGCGGACGGCCGCAGCCTGACGTCACCGAACCCGCGATCCGCGTACTCCGGATGGATCCTCTGGATCTCGATCGCGATCCGGCCCGCGGTCACGACACCGCTCTCGCCCAGACGGCTCCGCACGCCACGGACGCTCCGGGAGAAGTTCCCGGCCGTCGTGGTGCCGGCGCTGTCCGTTCCGGGACCGCTCGGCAACCGTTCGAGCGCCGCGATTCCCGCGCCGTAGTCGAACCCCAGTCGTGCAAGCCGTTCCGGCAGTAGCCCCTCGCCGCTGCTCTGCGACGAACGCAGGAGCACGAGCGCCAAGTCGCCCGGCTCGAGCGTCCCACCCGGAGGAACGGATTCCAGATGTCTGCTGAGGGCGTCGGCGAACTGGGCATCGAGCTGTGCGTCCTGGGTGGCGGCGCTGCCGGCCGCCGGGGGGACGCCGGAGACGCCCAGCAGCTCACCGAGCCGGGAGGCGTCCAGCCCTGCGCCGCGCAGTGCGGAGGCCACCGTTCCGTCGGTGCTGATCAGAGCCCACAGGGCCGTTGACCGTGTCACCTCCGTGCGGTCGCTGTAGCCGGCGTCGAAGCGTTGCTGCTGCACCGCGGCGGCGAGCTCGAGAGCGGCGGTGACCGGCGGTGAAGGCCGGTGCCCGTACCGGGCGAGGATGTCGTCCACCCGTTCCTGTGGCTCCATGGTCATCCTGTCTCACATGGACGGCGTCGACACCCCGAGGTGTCGCCGGTGCTCGGGCCGGCCTTCGTCACGCGGCGACCGGGCCCGACAGGTGGCTCGACCATCTCGCGGAGCACGACAGGTGTCAATGGGAATCGATGCGCTCCGTCCGTGTTTCCCGGACACGGCCCGGGACACAGTGGGAGCAGCTCCGGACCGGTTCCGGCACCCCATACGTCGTCGACCGTCGGCCGGACAGAACAGGACCGTGCCACCCGGCCCCGGGCGACGCCGGCTCCGTCAGGGACGCAGCGCCACCTTGATGGCGGCGGGGGACCCGACCAGCGCGAAGGCCTCCTCCCACCGCTCCAGGGGCAGGGTGTGGGTCACGAGTCCTGCGAGGTCGACCTGGCGGCGGGCGACGAGGTCGAGGGCACGCCGCCAGGACGCGGGGGTCGAGGCGAAGCCCGAGGACACCTCGAGCTCCTTGTACAGCACCGTGTCGAAGGCCATGGTGACCTCGCGTCCACTGATGCCCACCTGGACGTGGCGTCCCCCTCGGCGCACCGCCCGCAGGGCCGTCGAGATCCCGCCCGCCGCACCCGAGCACTCGACCACGGTGTCGTAGGCCTCAGGTTCCACGTCCGTGGCCGTGGTCGCTCCCATCCGTTCCGCGACCGCCAGCCGCCGCACGTCGGCCGGCAGCCCCAGGCAGGTGACCTGGGCGCCGGCCGCGAGCGCCACCTGGACGCTCAGCAGACCCATGGCCCCGGGGCCGATGACCAGGACCCGGTCACCCGCGGACACCCGCGCGGGGTCCAGCAGGCACTGGGTGACGCAGGCGAGCGGTTCGAAGAGCACGGCGTCCTCGTCGCCGACGTGGTCGGGGACGGGGTGCAGGTTCAGGGCCGGCACCACGACCGACGACGCGAACCCGCCGTCCTCGAAGGACCCCAGCGACCTCCGGTCCGGGCACAGGTTCCGCCGCCCCGAACGGCACATGCGGCACGCCTCGCAGGCCGAGAAGTACGTCTCGCACGCCACGCGCTGCCCGAGCCACGCCGGGTCGACCCCCTCGCCCGCCTCGACCACCGTGCCGGAGATCTCGTGGCCCATCGTCACGGGAGGCTCCGCGGCGTACTCGCCCGCGGCGATGTGCACGTCCGTTCCGCAGACACCGGCGGCCTTGACCTCCAGGCGCACCTGCCCCGCCCGCACGGGCCTCGCGGCGCGCTCGGTGAGGGCAACCTCGCCGCCGGCCGTCTTGGTCACCCCGATCACGAGGCGCTCCCGACCGGTGCGGCGACGACGGCCTCGATGCGCTCGGCGAGCAGGTCGAGGGCCCGGGTCTCGGCGGCGTCCGCGGGGGCGAGAACGGTCGTCCCCGGCATCGCCCGAAGGATGGCGAGGTCCTCGACGTCCTGGTGGGTCTTGCCCGCCCCGCCGTCGTGCTCCTCGTCGGCGACCCGCCCCGTCACTCCGGACTCCGATCGGCGCCGACCTCCTCGTGGCTCGCCCCGGCCATCGGCGAGCGCAGGGTCAGGAAGCTCTCGGACAGCGAGACCGGCACGACCACCACGTGCACCGCCGGTTCGGCGACGGCGCGATCCACGGCGCCGGTGATCTCCTCGCGGGTGCGCGCCAGGGTCGTCGTACACCCGATGGAGCCGGCGATGGCCGCGAGGTCGAAGTCGCCGAACGTGGACATGAAGGGCCGCTCGCCCTGGCCGTGGAGCACCCACCCCAGGGCCTGGTTGTCCATCACGACCACGAGCAGGTGCCGCCGGTTCTCCACGGCGCTCATGAGCGCGTGCAGGGACATGCTGTACCCCCCGTCGCCGAGCACGGCCACCGGGAGCCGGCCGGGCAGGGCGTAGGTCGCCGCGAGCGCGGCGGGCACGGCGTAGCCCATGCCGCCGCCGCCGTTGGGCTGCAGGATCGTGCCTCCCGGGCGCACCCGGTAGTCGTGGAGCATGAACAGCCGGTTCTCCCCGGCGTCGCAGGTCGCGACGGCGTCGTCCGGCACCAGCTCCGCCAGCAGCGCGGCCAGCGCCCGGGGATTGACGCGGTCCCCCTCGGCCAGCTCCGGCACCGGCAGCTCGCGGGCCGTGTCCCGGACCTGCCGCGCCCAGTCGGGCAGCCGCGCGGGCCCGGCGGCGGCCCGCGCCCCGAGCAGGGGCAGCACGTCCTGGGCCCGGCCCACCAACGGGTGCGCGACGCGCTGGGTCCACCCGAGGTTGAGCGGCTCGACGTCGATCTGCACGATCGTCTGGCGCGTCCCGTCGACGAGGTCGGGGTGCTCCTCCATGGTGTCGGTCGCGCCGATCTTCGTGCCCACCGCGACCACGGTGTCGGCCGCGCCCAGGGCCCGGTTGGCGGTGTCGTGCCCGAACGAGCCGATGACGCCGAAGGCGAGCTCGTGGGTCTCGGGCACCACGCCCTTCCCGCCCGGGGTCGTCACCACCGGGGCGCGCAGGTGTTCGGCCAGCCTCAGCACCTCGTCCTGGGCGGCCCGGGCGCCGTTGCCGGCGAGGACGACGACACGGTCGGCGTCGTCGAGGGCGGCCGCCGCGGCGTCGAGCGAACGGGTCTCCGGGCACGGTGCGGGGGCCGGCACGTGCGGTGCGAGGGTGACCCGCCGGACGTCGTCGTCGGTCATGCGCCCCAGCAGGGCGCGCGAGTGGAAGACCACGGCGACCGGGCCGGGCTCGCCCGTGGTGGCGTGGGTGACGGCCAGCTGCGTCATCTGCACGGCCTGCACCGGGTCGGTGGCGACGAACGTGCGCTTGGTGATCGCCGCCATGGCCGCGGGCAGGTCGAAGGCGCCGTACCCGCCGAAGCCGGACTGGTACGGGCCGTGGTGGGAGTAGCTGCCGCCCTCGGTGGCGTCGAGGAGGACCACCATGGGCGAGGACCCCAGGTGGGCCTCCATGATCCCGATCCCGCCCGCTCCCAGGATCCACGCCCCCTGGGCCATCACGACGGCGGGGCGGCCGGTGAAGCGCCCGTAGGACTCCGCCATGACGGTGCCGATCGACTCCTCGCGCACGAGCACCGCCTCGACGTCGTCGCCGAGGTCGCGCAGTGCGTCGAAGACCTCGACGGTGTGCCCGCCGGGCAGGCCGAAGAGGATGGGGTCCTGCAGGCCGGCGACGACGTGGGCGACGCCCTGGGCTCCGGTGCTGCCGGGGGTGAGCGCGGTCATGGGTCCTCCTGGTGTGCTGTGCGTGGGGTGGGCCGGGTGCGGCGGTGGAACGCGGTCCGTCCGCCGCCCCTCAGGGCATGGCTCCGCCGTCGACGGGGAGAACGGCCCCCGTGACGTAGGCGCCGAGGTCGGTGACGAGGAACTCGAGGGCGCCGGCGCAGTCGTCCGGGGTGCCGAAGCGGCGCAGGGCGACGGAGTCCCGCAGCTGCTCGGAGCCCAGCGCGTCGAACATGGCCGAGAGCCGCCCGGTGGCGATGTACCCCGGGGCGAGGCAGTTGACGGTGATGCCCTCGGGGCCCAGCTCCTGGGCCAGCGACCGCGTGTACATGGCGATCCCGGCCTTGGCGGCGCCGTAGACGGAGTAGCCGCCGTCGCGGAAGGGGTGGTGGCCGGCCAGGGAGGAGACGGTGACGATGCGCCCCCAGCCGCGTCCGCGCAGGTGGCGGGCGGCCGCCCGGCAGGTGGAGATCGTGCCGACGAGGTTGCGCTCCACGACGGTCCCGACGTGCTCGGCCGTGGCCGAGGACGGCAGGGAGTCGGCCATGGAGCCGGAGCCTCCCCCGGCGTTGCACACCACGATGTCGAGACCGCCGAGGGCGGCGACCGCCTCGTCGACGGCGGCCTCGATGCTGCCGGGGTCGGTGACGTCGGCGGTGAGGCCGACCGCCCGGCGCCCGAGCCCGGTGACCGCCTCGTCGGTGGACCGGCCGCCGGCGGCCTCCTCCTCGGCGGCCACCTCGGCGAAGGACCGCAGGTCGCGGTCCACGACGGCGACGTCGGCGCCGAGCTCGGCCAGGCGCAGGGCGTAGGCGCGGCCGATGCCGCGGGCGGCCCCGGTGACGAGGGCCACCCGGCCCTCGAGCGGGCGGTGTCCGTGCTCAGGCATCGGCGGCCTCCTCCGGCTCGGGACGATCGGGGGACCGGGCGGTCCCCGCGCCCCTGTCCGCCCCGGGGACCGGTGCCGCGCGGCCGTTCAGCCTGTCCTGCATGTTCGCTCCTGCCTCTGTGTCGGCGCCGTCCGGCGCGCGGATGGGGTCTGCGCGGCTCAGGCGCCGAAGTCCAGCAGCACCTTCCCGTGCTTGGGACCCGACTCCATGTGGTCGAAGGCCGCGGCGACCTCCTCGGCCGGGAAGACGCGGTCGAGGACGGGGCGCAGGTGCCCGCGGACCAGGTGCGGGAGCACCTCCCGCTCGAAGGCGCGCACGGCCGCGGCCTTCTCCTCCGTCGGCCGGGCGCGCAGGACCGTGGCGAACAGGCGTCCGCGCCGGCCCATGAGCGCGCGCAGGTCGACGGTCGCCTCGGCGCCGGCGCCCACGCCCACGACGACGACCCGTCCCAGGGTCGCGAGCACCGCGAGGTCGGTGGCGAGGTTCGGGGCGCCGACCAGCTCGAGCACGACGTCGGCGCCCCGGCCGCCGGAGACCTCGCGGACGACCTCGGGCACGTTCCCGGTCTCGGCCGGGACGCCGCCGAGGCCGGCGACGAGCTCACGGCCCTCCGCCGTGCGGCTCGTCCCGACGACCCGCGCCCCGCAGACGCGGGCGATCTGCACCGCGGCGCTGCCCACGCCGCCCGTGGCGCCGTTGACCAGGAGGACCTCCCCGGGACGCAGCCCGGCCTGGCTCCGGATCGCGTCGTGGGCCGTGATGAAGCCCTCGGGGACGGAGGCGGCGGCGGTGTCCTCGAGGTGCTCGGGCACGGCGCACACGTGGCGCTCGGAGACCACGACGCGGTCGGCGAGTCCGCCGCCGGCCACGAGTCCCATGACCCGGTCCCCGACCGCCGCGCCCAGGACCCGGGGGCCCACGGCGACGACCTCGCCGGCCACCTCGAGCCCGGGGACGTCGGCCGGCGCCCCTGGCGGCGGCGGGTAGTTGCCGTTGCGCTGCTGCAGGTCGGCCGGGTTGATCCCGGCGTAGCGCACGCGCACCAGCACCTCGTCGCCCTCGGGCACCGGGTCCGGCCGTTCGGCCAGCCGGACGACCTCGTTGCCGCCCGCACCGGTGTAGGTCACTGCTCTCATGTCGCTCCTCCTCGTTCGGACCTCGGCCGCAAGCGCCCGGGGTCAGTGCATGTGCAGGCCGCCGTTGACCTGGACGACCTCTCCTGTGATGAACCCGGCCGCCGGTGAGCAGAGGAACTCCACCACGCCGGCGACCTCCTCGGCCGTCCCGAACCTGCCCAGCGGGGTGCCGCGGAGCAGGTGCTCCGCGGACGTGCTCCGCAGCCCGGCGGTCATCGCGGTGTCGATGATCCCCGGGGCGACGGCGTTCACCCGGACCTGCGGTCCCAGCTCCCAGGCCGTGGACCGCACCAGGGACAGGAGTCCTCCCTTGCTCGCCGCGTAGGCGGCGTGCGCCCGGCTGCCGCGCATCCCGGCGATCGACGTCAGGGCCACCACCCCGGCGCCGGGGCGCAGGTGCGGCCCGGCGGCCCGGAGCAGGTAGAACGCGGAGTCGAGGTTGATGCTCAGGCAGCGGCGCCACTGCTCGTCGCTGGTCTCGGCCAGCAGCTGCTCCGGGTAGATCCCGGCGGCGAGCACGAGGTCGTCGATGCCGCCGTGGCGCTCGAGCGCCGCGGCGACGAGCCGGTCGTTGTCCGCGGGCTCCGCGACGTCCCCGGGCACCGCGGTCACCGTGGCCCCGCCCTCCTCCAGCTCGGCGACGAGCGGGGCCAGGGCCTCCGCCGAGAGGTCGCTCAGGACGAGCCGATTCCCCCGGCGGGCGAAGGCGCGCGCGACGGCCGCGCCGATCCCGCCGGCCGCTCCGGTCAGCACCAGCGTGCGGGCGTCGGTCGCGGCGGTCACGGCACGATCACCGCCTTGACGACCTTGCCGGCGGCCGTGGCCTCGAGGGCCTCGACGGCCCGTCCCAGCGGGAACGCGGTGCTCACGACCTCCTCGAGCCCGTCGGCCGTGGCCAGGGCCCCGGCCGCGGTGTCGTAGTCCTCGCGGAGGGACGCGTAGGTGCCGATCAGCTGGAGCTCGCCCCGGACGAGGGTGTTCATCGGGACGACCGGCTGCCGGGCGAAGAGCGCGACGACGACGACCGTTCCGCCCGGCACGACGGATCCCAGGGCCTGCGCCACTCCCGCCGCGCTGCCGGAGGCCTCGATCCACGCGTCCACCGGCGCGGACGGATCCCCGAGATCACCGCGCACGGCGTGCAGGCCCAGCCTTCTCGCCGCGGCCAGGCGCGTGGGCTCGTCCCGTTCCGTGCCCGTCAGCACGACGTCGACGCCGGCGCGGGCGAGCAGCCAGGCGGCGAAGAGGCCGATCGGGCCGGGACCCGAGACGGCCACCCGCGCCCCCGGTGGGAGGTCCCCCAGGCGGCGCACCGCGTGGGCCGCGACGGACATCGGTTCGGTGAGCACCATGCGCAGGGCGGGGGCGTCGGCGTCCACCTCTACCAGGCGGCCGGCCGGCACCGTGACGTGGGCCGCGCCGCCGCCGTCGAAGGACAGGCCCAGCACCTGCCGGTGGGGGCAGAGCTGAGTCCGTCCCGTCGCACAGACGGAACAGGCGTGGCACCCGTCGATGGCGATGGGGACGACCCGGCGACCGGTCCAGGAGGGGGCCACCCCCTCCCCGACGGCCACCACCTCCCCGACGAGCTCGTGGCCGAGGACCACCGGAGTGCGAACCCACTCGTAGCCCTCGTCACCGCGCCACGCGTGCACGTCGCTGCCGCACAGCCCGCAGGCCTCGACCCGGACCTGGACCTCGCCGGCGGCGGGCGGCCGGACGGCGACGTCGACGACGGAGGTCGCCGCCCGGTCGGGGCCTCCCTTGACCAGTGCGGGGGCGGTCGTCTCAGGCACCGAGATACGCCTCCCGCACCTTGGGGTCGTTCCGGATCTCCTCGGACGTGCCGCTGTGCGTGGTCACGCCCTTCTCGATGATGGTCGCCCGGTCGGCGGCGTTCAGCGCGTGCTGGACGTGCTGCTCGACGAGCAGGACCGAGACGCCTTCGGCGGCGATCTCCTTCACGAACCCGAACATCTGCGTGACGATGACGGGCGCCAGGCCGAGCGACATCTCGTCGATCATGAGGATCGACGGATCGGCCATGAGCCCCCGGCCCACGGCGCACATCTGCTGCTCGCCCCCCGAGAGGGAGCCGGCGAGCTGGGTGCGGCGCTCCGCCAGCTTGGGCAGCATCGAGTAGATCCGGTCCAGTCGTTCCCTGCTCTTGCCGTCCTTCCGGCGGGAGAAACCGCCCAGCAGGAGGTTCTCCTCGACGGTCAGGGTGCCGAAGAGCTTGCGCCCCTCGGGGACCTGGACGATCCCGCGGCGCACCCGTTCCTCGGAGCTGGCCTGGGTGATGTCCTCGCCGTCCAGGGTGACGGTGCCCGCGGTGGCCGGCAGGACTCCGCTGATGACGCGCAGCGTCGTGGTCTTGCCGGCGGCGTTCGCTCCCAGGAGCGCCGTGACGCCGCTGTCGGGGAGTTCGAACGAGACGTTCTCCAACGCCTGGAAGTCGCCGTAGTAGGCGGCCAGGCCCTCAACCTTCAGCATGCTCGTCCTCTCCGAGGTAGGCCGTGATCACGGCGGGGTCCTTGAGCACGTCCTCGGACCTGCCCTGCGCCAGGAGCGCGCCGCGGTCCAGGACGATGATCCGGTCGCTGACCGAGGTCAGCGCCTTCACCAGGTGCTCGATCATGATGATGGAGACCCCACGTTCGCGGACCTCGGTGATGAAGGGCAGGACGTCGAGGACCTCACGGCTGTTGAGGCCGGCGAGCACCTCGTCCAGCAGCAGCACCCTCGGTTCGGTGGCCAGCGCGCGGGCGACCTCGACCCGTTTGCGCTGCACGAGGGTGAGCTGGCTGACGTCCATGTCGGCCAGCGGCCCGATGCCCAGCTCGTCCAGGAGGGCGACCGCCTTGGCCCTGGCCTCCTTCACCTTGGGCGTGTGCACGAGCACCGGGACCATGACGTTCTCGGCCACGGTCATCCTCGAGAAGGGCCGCACCACCTGGAAGGTCCGGCCGATGCCGGCCCGGGCCCGCTTGGTCGGGCTCGTGGTGGTGATGTCCGTGCCGTCGAGCACGATCTTCCCCGTGTCGGTGCGGATGGTGCCGGTGATGAGGTTGAAAAGCGACGTCTTGCCGGCCCCGTTCGGTCCGATGATCCCCAGGATCTCTCCGTCCTCCAGGTGCAGCGACACGTCGTCGACGGCCTGCACGCCGCCGAAGCGCTTCGAGACGTTCTCGACGTCGAGCAGACTCACGGCTTGGCCTCCTTCTGTGGTTCGTCGGCGACCTGATCGGTCTCGGTCCGCGGGGCGCCACCGGGCTTCCGGCGGAACCGCCTCCGCAGCTTGTCGATGCCGGAGACGAGGCCACCGGGCATCAGCATCACGAAGGCGACCAGGACGACGCCGTAGATCATGAAGTTCAGGCCCTGCTGCCCGGCGAACGCGGTGCGCAGGTACTCACCGATGGGCGTCATGAGCACAGCGCCGAGGATCGGGCCGAGGACCGTTCCCGCCCCGCCGATGATGCCGTTGAGCGCCGGCTGGATGGAGTAGAGGTTCAGCGAGAAGTTCGTCTCGGGGTCGATGATGAAGAAGTACTGGGCGGCGAAGGCGCCGAACGCCCCGGTCAGCGCCGCCGAGATCACGAGCGCCAGGACCTTCAGGGCGCCGGTGTTGACGCCGAGGGCGCGCGCCGCCTCGTCGTCCGAGCCCGAGGCCCGCAGCTGGAAGCCCATGCGGGAGTAGAAGATCCAGACCGAGGTCAGCACGGCCAGCACCGTCAGGACCAGGACGATGTAGTAGTAGGGCTCCCGGTCGGAGAACGACATGTTGGCCCAGCCGGGCTGGAACGGGATGGTGAGACCCTCGGAGCCGCCCGTGAAGTCGCGGGCGTAGACCGAGAGCAGGCGGAGGACCTCGACGAAGGCGAGCGACGCGAGCGTGAAGAAGGGCCCGCGCAGCCGGAGGAGCGGGATCGACAGGAGCAGACCGCCGGCTGCGGCCACGAGCATTCCGGCCACCATCCCGATCCAGGGATTGACGCCGTGGTCCAGCAGCAGGATGGCCATGGTGTAGGAGCCGAGTCCGAAGAACCCCGCGTGGCCCAGGGACAGGGCCCCGCCGAAGGCCGCGATGTTCCAGGCCACCGTGATGCCGACGAACATGACGATCAGCACGGCGTTGTTGAGCAGGTACTGGTCGATGACGAGCGGCAGGAGCGCCAGGAGTGCGACGACGACCGCTCCGACCACCAGGTATGAACGCTTCACTTCAGACCAACCTCCTCGGTGCCGGCGCCCTTGCCGAACAGGCCCTGGGGCCGGACGAGGACGACGACGATGAACAGGGCGAACAGCACCGCCTGCTGCAGTGACGGCGAGATGTAGGTGCCGGCCAGTGTCTCGATCGCCCCGAGCAGCACGCCCCCCACGAGGGAGCCGACCATGCTGCCCATGCCGCCGATGACGACGACGATGAAGGCGATGAGGGTCATGTGCATGCCGAACGTCGGCGAGGCCGAGGTGAACGGCATGAGCAGCACCCCGGCGACGCCGGCGAGCATGACGCTGATGCCGGTGGCGACGAAGTAGAACTTCTTGACCGGGACGCCCAGGAGCACGGCCGTCGGGCCGTCCTCGGCGATGGCGCGCAGGACCTTGCCGGTCATGGTGCGGTTCATGACGTAGAAGAGCGCCGCGACCATCACGAGTGCTCCGATGAACGCCACCAGCCGCCCGACCGAGATGTTGATGCCACCGACGGTGAGGACCGAGGTCGAGTACTCGGTGCTGACGGAACGGTGCCGGCCGCCCCAGAGGTACAGCGCCAGGTTCTGCACGATGATCGAGATCCCGACCGTCGCGAAGATCTTCATGTTGGCCGAGGTGCTCTGGATCGGCTGGATGATGCCCCGCTGGAAGAGCACACCGAGGAGGAACATCGCCGGGGCGACGACGAGCAGGGACACGTACGGGTCCATGCCCAGTCCGGCCCACAGCCAGAACGTGATGTACATGCCGATCATGACGAACTCGCCATGAGCGAAGTTGATGACGCGCACCACTCCGAAGAGGAGGTTGAGCCCCACCGATACCAGGGCGTACACGCCGCCCAGGAGGGTCCCTGCCACGAGGGTCTGGATCAATAGCTCCATTGGAATTCCTTCCCGCCGCCCGGGGCCCCGGCCGATCGCTGCCGGCCGGGGCCCACGCCGATTGGTCGACTCAGTTGGCGGTGGCCAGCTCGGGCTCCATGGTGGCAACGCGTTCCGGCCACACCGTCTCCAGCGTGCCCTCGCGCCACTGCATCACGTACGGCGCGGCCAGGGTGTTCTGCCCGGTGTCGTCGAACTCCACGCCCCAGCCGGTCGCCGTGCTGCCGCGTTCGGCGGTGTACGCCGCGGCGGCCTCGCCGAAGGCCTCCGCCGAGGTGTCCCCGCCGGTCTCGGCCAGGATGTCGAAGACCACGTTCGCGCCCATGTAGTTGGCCAGTGAGTGCCCGGAGGCCGGGTGCTGGCCGTACTCCTCCTCGTACATGGCCACGAACTCCTCGAGCCCGGGGGTGGACTCGGGGTCGACCGCGTACTGGGTGAAGTCCACGTTGAAGACGTGATCCGCCGCTTCGCCGAGCGTCTCGCCGAAGCCGCTGAGCGTGTGCCCGCCACCGGTGCCGACGAACGCCGGGACGACCACGCCGTTCTCCTGCATCTGGCGTGCCAGGAGGATCGCGTCCGAGGCGTAGGAGACCGCAATCACGACGTCGGGGTCGGTCCGCTGGATGCCGAGGACGGTCGAGGAGAGGTCCGTGGACTCGGCGTTGTACGGCTCGTACGAGATGTTCTCGATGCCGGCCTCCTCGGCCAGCGTCTCCGCCGAGCGGGCGACCGAGGACCCGTACGAGGAGTCCTCGTGGACCAGCAGGACCTCGACCTCGTCGAGGCCGATGCCGAGCTCCGGTGCGACGAACTCGGAGATGAACTCGATCTGAGTCTCCGCGAAGGTGCCGGCTGCGGGGTTGGTGCGCCACACGCTCTCGTAGCCTCGGTCGGTGAACTCCTCGCTGATGGCGCCGAGCTCGGCGTACGTGCCGCCGCCGCGGGCGTAGACCTCGGAGGCGGCCAGGGCCAGCGAGGAGGAGTACGTGCCGATGGCGAGGTCGAGGCCCTCGTTGTCGAGCATCCGGCGCGCCTCGGAGGTCGCCGCGTTCACGTCGGGGACGTCGGCCTGGACGAGCTCGACGTCGCGGCCGTCGATGCCGCCGGCCTCGTTGATCGCCTGAGCCGCGAGGTTGGCACCGCGCCAGGACTCCTCCCCGAGGAGGGCGAGCGATCCGCTGGTCGGGTAGAGGGCGGCGATCCTGATCGGGCCCGAGCCGTCGCCCCCGCCTCCGCCGCCGCACCCGGCGACGGCCATGGTCGCGGCGACGGCGGCCACGGCGACCGCCGTGCGGCGCCGCGCAGTGGATCCGTACGTGTTCCTGGTGTCCATCTCTGACTCCTTACGTTCCCGATGTGGGGGTTGGCAGTGGGGTTGTTCAGGCTGCTGTCCAGCCGCCGTCGACCATCAGCAGCTGTCCGGTGACGTACGCAGAGGCGTCCGACGCCAGGAACACGAGTGCGCCGGCCAGGTCGTCCGGGCTGCCGAAGCGCTTCTGCGGAATGCGCTTCATCAACCTCTCGCGTGCCTCGTCGTCCTGGAAGAGACTCTCGGTCAGTGCCGTCCGGAAGTATCCCGGCCCGACGGCATTGACCCTGATCCCCTGTGGCGCCCACTCGACGGCGAGCGAGCGCACGATGCCCATGACACCGGACTTCGTGGCGCCGTAGGCGGCGATGTTGGGCAGGCCCAGGGTCGAGGTCAGCGAGGCGACGAAGACGTGGCTGCCCTCGAGGTTCGCGTCGATCTGGCGGCGCGCGACCTCCTGGCTGAGGACGAACGGCGCCGTGAGGTTCACCCTGATGAGGCGTTCCCACTCCTCGAGCGGGAAGTCCACGGCCGGGGACCGGTGCTGCACGCCGGCCGCGTGCACCACGCTGTCCACCGTCCCGCCGAGGACCCGTTCCGCCTCGTCGACCAGGGCGCCGAGGCGCGCGGTGTCGGCCACGTCGCCGGCCAGGTTCACCACCCCGCTCCCGGGCTCGTCCTGGGCCGGGGTGCGGGCGACGGCCGCCACGCGGGCGCCGGCTTCGGCCAGCCCCGTGGCCATGGCCCGGCCCAGCCCCCGGCTGCCCCCGGTGACGAGGACCCGCCGGCCGCTCAGCGAGAACCGGTCGAGGACGCCGCTCACAGCGCCCTCACCGCTACGGTCTTCGTGCGCGTGTAGAACTGCAGCGCGTCCAGGCCCTGTTCCTTGAACGCCGACCCGGACAGGCCGAACCCGCCGAACGGGTGGTGGACGTCCCAGCCGGTGGTGGGGTGGTTGACCGACACCTGGCCCGCCTCGACCTGGGCGATGAAGCGCTCGGCGGCGCCGAGGTCGTTGGTGAACACCGCGGCGGCCAGCCCGTAGGCCGAGTCGTTGACCGCCTCGATGGCGGCCTGCTCGCCGTCGACCTCGAGGAGGCCGAGCACCGGGCCGAAGACCTCCTCGCGCCAGATGGCCTGGTCCCGGGTGATCCGCAGCAGGGTGGGGCTGACGAAGGCACCGCGCTCGGAGGCGCCCTCGGGGGCGTGCGCGCCGCCCGCGAGCAGCTCGGCCGACTCGTCCAGCGCACGCCGGATGTGGTCGAAGATCTCGTCACGGGCAGCGGCCGAGACGACCGGGCCGAGGTTCACTCCCTCCGTGTCGCCGGCGCCCACCCGGAGGGACTGCACCTGCTCCCGGACCGCCGCGACCAGCCGGTCGGCCACGTCCCGCACGACGACGACCCTCGAGGTCGCGGTGCACCGCTGACCGGCCTGCGCGAAGGCGCCGGAGACGATCTCCTTCGCGGCCGCCTCGACGTCGGCGTCGGCCAGGACGGCGACGGCGTTCTTGCCGCCCATCTCGGTCTGGACCCGCACCGGGCGGCCGGCGAGCTGCTGCTGCAGCTCCAGGCCCACCGAGGTCGAGCCGGTGAAGCTGACGGCCTTGAGGGCCTCGTTGCCGAGCAGGGCGCCGCCGATGTCGCGGACGCGTCCCGTCACGGTGCCCAGCACGCCGGGCGGCAGTCCGGCCTCGTTGAAGATGCGGGCCAGCTCGAGGGCGATGAGCGGGGTGGCAGTGGCGGGCTTGACGACCACGGCGTTGCCCGCGAGCAGCGCAGGGCCCATCTTGCGGGCCGGCGTGAGCAGCGGGTCGTTCCACGGGGTGATGAGCAGGACGACGCCGAGCGGCTCGTGGATGACGCGGGTGTGGGTTCCCGGCCGGCCGTCGGCGAGCAGCTCGCCGTAGGGCAGACGCGCCAGGCCGGCGTAGAAGTCGAAGAAGTCGGCCGCCTTCTTCACCTCGACGGTGGCCTCGGCCAGCGTCTTGCCCATCTCGTGGACGATCAGGCGGGCCAGGGCCTCGGACTCCGACCGCAGCTTCTCGGCCGCCCGCCGCAGGATCTCTCCCCGTGCCAGGAGGCCGGTGTTCCGCCAGGTGCGGGCGCCGGCCTCGGCGGCGCCGTAGACGGCGTCGACGTCCGCTGCGCCCATGGCGGGAACGCGCCCGACGAGCTGGTCGAGGTCGGCCGGATCGTGGACGTCGAGGGCGTCGCCCGTCGTGGACTCGACGATGTTGCCGTCGACGAGGTTTCCCGTGATCTTCATGGTCAGCGGTCCTTCCTGGCGGTCACCGCGAAGGCGCGGTCGAGATCGCCGTCGCGCATGGCGGACACGAGCGCACGGACCCGCTCGACGTCCATGCCCTCCGGATTGGTGGGGCGGGGATAGAGCTCGACGGTGCGGCGGGCGATCTCGTCCTCCGCCCCGGCAGGCACGCCGGCCTCCTCGAGCGTGGCCGGCTGGCCGACCCTGCGCACGAGGGCCTGGACGCGCTCGGCGGCCACCCGCAGATCCTCCGACTCCCCGTCGGTCAAGGCCCGGGCGAGGAGCTTGCCCCTGCGCTCGTCGACGTTCTGGTCGTAGGCGATCGTGTAGGCCAGCGCCAGGCCCGTGCTCGTGCCGTGCGCCATGGGCTTCTCGTGGTTGATCGCGTAGCCGAGGCTGTGGCCCAGCACGACTCCGGAGTTGAGCGCGAGTCCGGCGAGGTAGGCCGCGACGAGCATCCGGCCGGTGGCGTCGGCGTCACCGTCGTAGGCGGCCGTCAGCTCGGCCATCGCGATGCGGATGGCCTCGACCGCGTTGTGCTCCGTGAGCGCTGTGCTGTTCGTGGAGAGGACCGACTCGGCGGCGTGGGCGAGGGCGTCCAGGCCGGTGGACGCCTTCACGTGCGGCGGGAGACTGGCCACGAGCTCCTGGTCCAGGACGACGAGATCCGGGACGAAGGACCGGCTCGAGGCGATGCGCTTCTCCCCGCCCTCCGTGATCATGGAGATGCGGGTGACCTCCGCGCCGGTGCCGACGGTCGTCGGCACCAGGACCAGAGGGGGACGAGGGTCCGCCGGCTCGACGACGCCGAACCAGTCCGCGCTGCCGCCCTCGTTGGTGGCCAGCAGCGCGATCATCTTCGCCGCGTCCAGCACCGAGCCGCCCCCGACGCCGACCACGGCGTGCGCGCCGGCCTCACGTGCGGCGGCGGCCGCCGCGTCGACCTGCTCCGCGGTCAGCTCGGGACCGAAGTCCGTGAGGACCGTCGGCTCGAACCCGCCGGTGCGCAGCGCGTCGAGGGCGCCGTCGAGAAGACCGTGCCTCACGAGGACCGCGTCGGCCGCCACCAGGACCGAGCTCCGGGCCGGCGCGCCGGCCGAGGTCAGGCCGCTCGCAAGGGACGTCAGCGCGCCGGCGCCGGTCCACGTGCACGGGGGAGAGAGGAAGACAGACGGCGCCGCGGGCGCCCCACCAGAAGTCGTCATCGATGTCCGGTTCCTTCGATCGTTGTCCGGGTTGGATCCAACATTTGGCGCAACTGTGTCACTGATCACAGGGGGCGTCAAGAGTTGCACAGCGGGAAACTCCCTTGAACCGGTGTAGCGCACCCCAATAAACTCCGTCATTACGGCGTTCTGAGTCAATTGGCGCACATTTTCCCGGCTCCGGGACAGCGGAGCACAGGATCACTACTATGGATCCAAGTTTGCCCTTCTTGGATCCATAAACGCACTTCTTTCGCGGCGACCTCCGCGGCAGGACGGCCGCCGCCCCAGTTCCCACACCGGAGGAGAATCATGGAAGACCTGGTCGTCATCGGGGCCGGCATCGTCGGTCTGGCCACCGCTCGAGAGGTGCTCCAGCGCCGGCCCGGCACCTCCGTCCTCGTCCTGGAGAAGGCGGACGACGTGGCCGGCGCCCAGACCGGCCACAACTCCGGGGTGATCCACGCCGGCATCTACTACGCCCCGGGGTCCCTCAAGGCCCGGCTGTGCCGCGCCGGGGTGCGGGCGACCCAGGAGTTCTGCGACGAGCACGACATCCACCACAGGTCCATCGGCAAGCTGGTCGTCGCGACCGACGACGTCGAGATCACGCGGATGGAGCAGCTGGCGGAGCGGGCGGCCCGCAACGGGATCGAGCTCGAGCGCGTCGACGGCGACCGGCTCGCGGAGCTGGAGCCCAGGGTGCGCGGCCGCGCGGCACTGCTGTCGCCCACCACGGGGATCGTGGACTTCCGCGAGGTCGCCCGTGCGATGGCCGCCGACGTCGTGCGGCTGGGCGGACGGGTGGTGACCCGGTCGCAGGTGCGCTCGATCGAGGAACGCCCGGGAGAGGTGGTCGTCGGGTCCGACACCGGCGAGTACCGCACGCGGCGACTGGTCGCCTGCGCCGGCCTCCAGGCCGACCGGGTCGCCGCGCTGGGCGGTCTCGACGTCGACTTCCAGATCATCCCCTTCCGGGGCGAGTACTACCAGCTGCCCCACGACCGCTCCGACGTCGTGCAGCATCTGATCTACCCGGTGCCCGACCCGGCGTTGCCGTTCCTCGGCGTCCACCTCAGCCCGACGATCGACGGCCGCGTCACGGTCGGGCCCAACGCCGTGCTCGGCTTCTCCCGCGAGCGCTACGACCGGGGCTCCGTCACCGTGCGGGACGTGGCCCGTTTCGCGGCCTTCCCGGGCATGTGGCGGTTCGCGAAGAGCAACCTCCGCACCGGGATCGACGAGATGCGCAATTCCTGGTTCCGCCGCGGCTATCTCGAGCTGGTCCGCAAGTACTGCCCCGAGCTCGAGCTGTCCGACCTGCTGCCCTATCCCGCGGGCATCCGGGCACAGGCGGTGCTGCGGGACGGGACCTCGGTGGAGGACTTCCTGCTCCGCAGCACCGGACGGCAGCTCCACGTGTGCAACGCCCCGTCCCCCGCGGCCACGTCGGCGATCCCGATCGGCGGGCTCATCGCCGACCGGATCCTCGAGCCGGCCGACGACTGACCCGCCGGCCGGGGTGGCGCCGGCACCCCGGCCGGTCCGGTCCGCCGCCGGATCAGGCCGGGGGCGGGATCCGGCCGCCGGCGTGGATCTGGCCGCCCCCCTCGAAGATCTGCGGCGACCGGCGGAGGGCGACCCTGGTGCGGGTGATGTGCGTGGTGACGATGGCGGCCGCGACCTCGGGATTGCGGTCGGCGACGGCCTCGTGGAGCAACCGGTGCTCCCGGTTCGTCTCCTCGACCCAGCGGGGGCCGGTCTCGGTGACGAAGGCGCGCCGATACCGCTGCGTCGAGTTCCACAGCCGCTCGACGATGGAGGTCAACTGGCTGCTCCGGCACCCCTCGTAGGTGAGGAGGTGGAAGGCGCGGTCGAGGACGAGGAACTCCACGGTCCCGACGCCGGCCTCGATCTGGTCGAGGATCGCACCGGCACGCTCGATGCTCGTGAGGGAAAGGCGTGGCACCGAATCGGCGATGACGAGGGGTTCGATCCGCGAACGGGTGCCGTAGAGCAGGTCGAGCTCCGCGGCGTCCATGGTGACGACCCGGGCACCCTTGTTCGGCTCGAGCGTGACCAGCCCCTCGCTCTCCAGCGTCCGCAGCGCCTCGCGCACTGGCAGCCGGCTGGCTCCGAGGCGCTTGGCGATCATCTCCTGCTGGATGCGCTGGCCCGGAGCGAACTCGCCCTCGATGATGGCCGACCGGATGTAGTCGGCCACGCGGGTCCCGGCTCCCCCGGAGACCCGGACGATGTCCTCGAGGTTCGGGGCCCCGGAGGACCCGGCCTTGTCGTCAGCGCCCATTCTCGGATCCGATCTGTGAACTCCACCGCGTGGCGTGCGCGACCGCGGCCGGCGCCGCCGGGAACTGCGGCAGGACACCAGGGTATCCGCTGTCGCTGCGGGACGGCGTGACCGGCGGAGCGGTCCGGTCTGCGCTCACTCCGCGGGCCGCCGGGGATTCCACAGCCGCCTCCCCTCCGCCGCTTCGTAGGCCTTGCCGTCGGGGAAGCTGACCAGCTCCAGCTGCATCCCCCAGGGACTGAGGAAGTACACCCAGCGCTGCCCCGAGGACGGCCCCGAACTCGCCGTCGGCTCCCCCAGGACGGTGACGCCGGTCTGCCGTCGCAGGTACTCCGTGGCCTCGTCGATGTCGTCGACGTAGAAGGCCAGGTGGTGGCCGCCGATGTCGCTGTTGCGCGGCTGGGGTGCCGGCGGCTCGGGGGGCTCGTAGCGGAAGATCTCGAAGTTGGGGCCGAACCCGCACCGGAAGAACCGCAGCTCACGCATGACCGTCCGGGGATGGACGTTGAGGTGGCGCTCCATCCAATCGTCCTCCGACCTGAAGGGGCCGAGGGCGTAGACGCGTTCGCACCCGATCACCTCCACGAAGAACCGTTCCGCCTGGTCCAGGTCGGGAACCGTGAAGCCGATGTGCTCCGTGCCTGCGAGGCCTGGTAGTCCCATGGCGCTCATCTCCTTTCTGTGGATCCGAGGTCCGCTGCCGCTCCGGGACGGGCCCGGCGCCGGAGCGTTGCGTGGTGCCTGCCGATCAGAGGAGGATGCTCACCGGGTCCTCGATGCGCCGCTTGAAGGCGGCCAGCAGGCGAGCGGCCACGGCGCCGTCGACGACCCGGTGGTCGGCCGAGAGCGTGCAGCTCATGACGGTCGCCACGGCCAGCTCCCCGTCGCGGACGACCGGACGCTGCTCTGCCGCGCCCACGGCCAGGATCCCCGCCTGCGGCGGGTTGAGAATGCCCGCGAATTCCCGGGTGCCGTACATGCCCAGGTTGGTGAGGCTGAAGCTCCCACCGTCCAGGTCCTGCTGGCGGATCCGGCCGGTGCGGGCCTGCTCCTTGAAGTCCGCGGTGAGCCGGCACACGGTGCCGATCGACAGATTCTCCAGGCCGCGCACCACCGGGGTGAGCAGTCCGTCGTCGGTGGCCATGGCCACCGACACGTCCACCGAGTGGTAGCGGCGGATGCTCTCCCCCTGCCAGGACGCGTTGGCCTCGGGCACGTCGGCCAGGGCCCCGGCGAGGGCCTTGAGCACGAGGTCGTTGACGGTCGCCTTCCGCCCGGAAGCGGCGAGCCCCTCGTTGACCTGCCGGCGAAGGGCCAGCAGCGCGTCCATCTCGACGTCGACGGAGACGTAGAAGTGGGGAACCGTCGTCTTCGACTCGGTCAGCCGGCGGGCGATGGCCCGGCGCATCCGGGACAGGGGCACGTCCTCGAACGCCCCTTCGCCCCGGGACCCACCCGGCCCAGCGGCCGCCTGGGGGCCCGCCCCGGTCCCCGCGGCGGCCGGGGCGGGCCCGGCCTCGGCAGGCTGCTGCCGGGCGGCGGCCTCGACGTCGCGGCGGAGGATCCGCCCGCGCGGCCCGGAGCCGCTCAGGCGCGTCACGTCGACGTCGAGGTCCTTGGCGAGCTTGCGCGCGAGGGGGGAGCTGAAGACCCGGGTCTGCTCGGGAGGACCCTCGGGCGGCTGCCCCTGGGTGCTGTCCGGGGCGGCATCGCGGGTGTCCCGATCGGTGGCCGGGGCCTCGGTGTCCTGCGGGACCGGCTGCTCCGCCGCGCTGTCCGTGGCCGTGCCGGAGGCCTCGAGCTCCCGGTCGATGGCCTTCTCGTCCTCGCCGGCGTCGACGAGCACGGCGATGGGCTCGCCGACCTCGACCGAGGTCCCCGGCTCGACGAGCAGCCGCCCGACCGTGCCGGAGGCCTCGGCCTGCAGCTCCACGGTGGCCTTCTCGGTCTCGATCTCGGCGATCGGCTGCCCGGTGGTGATGTCGTCCCCGACGGAGACGAGCCAGGCCTGCAGGGCCGCTTCGGTGGCGTCGGCGACGACGGCCGGCATGGTGATGATGGTGGCCATGATGGGATTCCGCCCTTCGGTGGTGCTGGTCAGGAGAGGCCGAGGTTGCGGGCGACCTCGTCGAGACCGGCCAGGACGTCGTCCAGGCCGGCGTTGGCGGCGCTCTCGAGGACGCGGGAGATGCTCGGGGCGGCCTCCCGTCCGGTGACGCGCTGGACCGGCTGGTCGAGGTGGTCGAAGAACCGGCGCTGGATCTCGTCGGCCAGCCATCCGCCGTAGGAGGTGCCGGGGGGACCCTGTTCGACGATGAGGACGCTGTTCGTCTTCCGGACGGAGGCGCCGACCGTGTCCCAGTCGAGGGAGGCCCGGTCGAGCCAGCGCAGGTCGACGACCTCGGCGTCCAGGTCCGGGCGCCGCTCGGCGGCCTGCAGGGACACGTCGACCATGTTCAGGTAGCTCAGCACCGTGACCCCGGTTCCGGTCCGTCGCACGGCCGCGTGCCCGACGGGCAGCCGGTAGTCGAGGTCGCCGTCGGGGACCTCGCCCTTGGTCCCGTACAGGTCGACGTGCTCGAGCACCAGGACGGGATCCTGCAGGTCCAGAGCGGAGTTCATCAGCCCGATGTAGTCGCGCGGGGTGGAGGGCGCCACGATGCGCCACCCGGGGTTCGTGGCGAACACACCGGCCGGGTCCATGGAGTGCTGGGAGCCGTAGCCGGCCCCCATGGCGACCTTGGAGCGCAGCACCACGGGCATCCCGGACCGGCCGCCGAACATGTGCCGCGCCTTGCCGATCTGGTTGAAGACCTGATCGGCGGCCACCCACAGGAAGTCCGAGTACATGAACTCGATGACCGGCCGATAGCGGCCGGTCATGGACATCCCCCCGCCGAGGCCGGCGAAGGCGTTCTCACTGATCGGTGTGCCCAGCACCCGGTCGGGATAGGCGTCCTTGAGACCGCGGGTGGCGCCGTTCGTGCCCCCCTTGAGCCGGTGCACGTCCTCGCCGAGGACGACGACACCGCGGTCCGTGGCCATGCGGTGGCCGAGGACGTCGGCGATCGCGTCCACGAATCGACGTTGCGAGGAGGCGGGCTCGGCGTCGTCGGCGAGAATCTGCCCGGCAACGGTCGGCTCCGCCCGGATGCCCTCGTCCACCGTGGCCGGGTCGGGCCACAGGTCCGGGCGGATGCGGCGTCCACCCGTGGTGCTGTCCGGGTCCTCCTCGGCGATCCGGTCGACGATCCGGCCGACCTCCCCGGTGATCCGCTCGCGCAGGTCCTCCAGCTGCTCGTCCGTCAGGAGGTCGCGGCGGATCATCTCCCCCGCGACCTTGCGCAGCGGGTCACGGTCGCGCCACTGCTGCTCCTCCTCCTTGGTGCGGTAGCCGAAGGCGCTGCCGGGGAAGGGCCCGTTCTGGTGGAAGTACCGGTAGGTCTCGGCCTCGATGAGCGTGGCACCCCGGCCGGCGCGCATGTGTTCGACCGCCTCGCGCTGGGCCAGGTAGACGGCCAGCGGGTCCATGCCGTCCACGCGCCAGGAACGGATGCCGAAACCTGGCCCGCGCGCGGCCAGACGGGGTTCCCCGGTCACCTCGTCGACCCGGGTCGACACGGCGTAGAGGTTGTTCTCGATGAAGAAGCACAGGGGCAGGTGCCAGGCGGCGGCCAGGTTGAACGTCTCGAGGGTCGAGCCGATGTTGGAGGCACCGTCCCCGAAGTAGGTCACCGTGACGCCCATGTCCTGGTCGTTCCGGCCCTCGGCGGCCTCCGCGTCGTGCCGTTGGGCCCAGGCGTTTCCCGCGGCGAGCGGCACACCGCCGCCCACGATCGCGTTGGTGCCCAGCGCCCCGGCCTCCAGCCACTGCAGGTGCATGGAGCCGCCACGCCCGCCGCTGAAACCGGCCTGGAGGCCGAGGATCTCGGACATCGTGCGGTGCACGAACTCCACCAGCTGGTCGTCCTTGACGCCGTCGACGACCGTCATGCCGTCCGGGCGCAGGTAGGACAGGCCCTTGGCCAGGAACTGGTGGTGACCACGGTGCGTGCCGTTGACGCCGTCCGCGCCGCGGAGAGCCAGGATGGATCCCACCGCCGCGCCCTCCTGCCCGATGCTGGAGTGGGCCGGGCCGTGGACGAGACCCTCTCCCGCCAGCTGGAGAACCACCTCCTCGAAGACGCGGACCGTGTGCAGCTGCACGAGCATCGTTTCCAGGAGCTCCGGCGCGGCGTCGTCCCAATCCTGCTGGGACGTGCGCAGCTCGGTGCAGTCGGTCGAGTAGGTCAAGGACGTGCTCGTGGACATGGAGCCTCCCGCGGCGCTCTGGCGTCATGGATCGTACGTGGCGCACTTCACATTACCGACCGATTGGATCCAATGCAATGCGTCCTGGCGGCCAAACACCGGGACCCCGCATGAGTCTGGATCCATTGTCGGCGCTGTGAAGAGGAGTGGTAGTCGGGATGGCGTCAGCTGCGGCGGCGCGGAGGTCCACTTCGACCACTCGGCGCATCGTCGACGCGCTGAGCCGGCGGGCCGCGCCCGGGGATCCGGGACCGGGAGCCCGGATCCGCCAGGAACAGCTTGTCCAGGAGTTCCGCCCGGCCCTCCGCCGGTCGGGGCAGCACTGCGCACCCTCGCGTCCCGCGGAGTCGTCACACTCCATACCTCGGCGGGGGATGGGGGCCACTCGTGAACTTCACCCAGTGCCGGGAAACCCCCTCGAGGTGCCGCTGCGGCCGCTGCCCGCACCTGACAGGAACCTCCCCACTCCGGCGGAAGGATGGTCGGTGCGCCACCAGGTGGCCCATCTGACGTGGACGGACCGGACCGCGCTCAGCGCGATCGAGGACCCGGCAACCTTCGCGGCGCTGCGGGAGGTTCGCCGTCGAGCCCGACGTCGTCGACCGCGTCGCCAGCACGAGCGCGCAGCCCGAAACATGGTGCTCACCAGGAGTTGAACCTGGTCTCGGCCACGGGCAGCGCGGACAATGAGGAGCATCAGACCCCGTCGTCGGGTGCTCCCGACGGGAAACACGAGGCAGCAACATGGCCCCGAGGTCGCACGCCGACGGCTCTTCGTCATCATGGATCGCCTCGGGACTGGCCCTGGGCACCCTGGTCGTCCTGACGACACTGATCCTTCTGTACCTGAAGGGCTACCAGTCCTCGACGAGCACCGTCGACCAGGGCCGGCGAGCCCTCGTCGCGGTCACGTCCGAGGGCAGTGGTCAGGAATACGAGTTGCATGTCCACCAGGACGTCGACACAGAAGGTCAGCTCAGGATGGTGTTCTACTTCACATCACTGTGGGGCACCTCCGTCAGCTGGGCGGAGGAGCCCCGTGTCGACTACGAGATCACATTCGCGGGGGATCCGTCCCTCGGCGGCGTCACGTGCGGCCCGAACGAGAGCTTGTTGCAGACTGCGTCGTTCGAGGCGCTGTCCCCTGGAGCACGCGCGAGCCTCCTGCTCGACGCGGCGGGCGGCCGGCGCTCCGCCCTCAACTACGACGGCACGGCCGAGGATCTTCCCCGGGCTGCGCTGACGTCCGATACCTATTTCCAGGCGTTCGGGACGATGTGGCTGTCCTCCGGCGAAGCCCGGCACACGTCTCGCGACGAGGGCGCCGACGGATATGTGTGGGCCGAGGAGTGCCGTGTTCCCGAGGAGGCCGTCTGGCACCATGCGGAGGGCGAGACGCCGGTCACCGCCGACCGGAAGACCCTCATTGTCCCTCAGGTCAGCTGGACGTCCATCGGCGAGCGGACCGACCACCACCGGCACCTGCGGTCGTTCCTTCGCGTCGACCGGCCCGAGGGTGTCGAACTGGTGGAAGCCTATCCGCAGCCTGTGACCCATGACAGCCACTGGACCTACGAGACCATGGGGCTCTGGAACAACGAACTGGGAGACGTCGACAATGTCGGCTACACCGACCTGCCGGTCTACATCCTCCAGCAGCGGGAGCTCGAGGAGCAGCGAGACGTGGAGCTGATGTTCGTCGGCGCCGGCATGGGCGTCGTCGCCACTCTCGCCGCCTACCTCGCGTCGCGGGTGATCGGGCTCCTTCGATCATCGCTCCGGCGCCCGACGGCGTAGCAGAGCGCGATCCTTCACGCAGACCCGCGCTCTCAATCGTCCACAGTCCTCCGACCCCTGGTCCCGGAGGACGAAGCCCGACGACCGGCAGGTGCGTGATCGAGGTCGCGCCGCTCGGGGACTCTCACGCCCTGGCCAGCCGCAGCGCCACCGACAGGGCCGCGAGGGTGTCCCCGTCCGCCAGGTCCCACCCGGTGAGGGCCTCGATGCGCTGCAGTCGCGTCGTGAGGGTGTTGCGGTGCACGCCCAGGGCCGCGGCGGCCGCCGCGCGCCGGCCCGCGTGCCGCACCACGGTCTCCAGGGTGGTCAGGAGCGCCGACGATGGATCGCTGCGCCGCAGGCGGTCCAGGAGTTCGCGGGCGAGGTCCTGGGCGCCGATCGGAGCGGAGCGGGCGACCAGGTCCAGCAGGGTCCGGTCGCCCGCCCGCACGAGCGTCTCGGCCGAACGGGCTTCGGCCAGGGCCACGGGCACCGACGACGCCAGCCGGTGCGGCCTGGCGGCCACCGCGGTCATCGCGCCGCCGATCCGGCCGTGGTCCCCGATCGCGCGCACGCGCTCGAAGAGCACGTCCACCTGATCGGGCCGCTCCAGCGCCGCGCCCTGAACGACCAGCACGTGCACGCCGGTGCGCTCCGCCTGCCGCACACCGCAACCGAGGGACTCGAGTACGCTGCGCACGCGCCACAGCTGGAAGTGCCGCGCCCGGCGCCTCTCGGACGCGACGGCGGGGGCCGAGGTCGGGTCGCTCAGGTCCAGGCACAGCGCCAGCGCGGGTGAATCCGGGTCGAGCCCGGCCGCCGCCACCGCGCCGGCCACGGCCGCGGCCCCCGAGCCCGAGCCCGAGGCCAGGAGGGCGTCGACGAAGGGCTGAGCGGCACCGGACGACGACGACGCCCCGCCCAGCGCCTGGGAGACGTGCATGGCGATGACCGCCGCGGCGGGGCCGGCGATGTCCCGGCCGCTCGGCGAGGGCACCACGAGGAAGCACTGCCCCGCGAGGTCGCCCGGCAGGGGCAGCCGGCGCGCCGTGCTGCGGTCCGCCGCCGGGCCGTGCCAGTTCCGGGACGAGAACAGGGGCGAGCCGGCCTCGTCGGTCAGCGCCACGGGCCCACCGGTGGCGGTCTCGATGTGGTCGAGCAACGCGGTGACGTCCACCCCCTCGGCGGCGAGCCGGGCGCACGAGTCGGCGAGATCCCACGTCCGCTGCGCCGTGTGGAACCGCTCGGTCTCCAGGGTGGACTCGACGTGGCGCAGCAGCAGGAGCGTGGGCACGTCGGAGACCAGTTCGAGCAGGGGCACGTCGTGATCGGTGGCCGCCTCGACGAGGCCCGGCGGCACCTCGCGGTGCGCATCACCGGTGCTGAAGACGATCCCGGCCACCGACACGTGGGCCAATCGTTCCACGTAGGCGTCCCAGGTCCGCGGGTCCTTGAAGTTGAGTCCCATCCCCGTGGTGAGCACCAGGGAGTTGGTGGTCAGGTACGCGGAGGGATCCAGCAGCTCGGTGGGCGCGCACCACGCCAGCGACCGGCCCAGCCGCTCCGAGGAGGTGGGTGTGTGCAGGACGAGGTGCAGCACCGGGTCGGTCAGCAGGTCGCGCAGATCCATGGGTCCCCCATCTTTTGTGCACTCCGCCCTGGAATTTACTCCAACCAGGGCGTTACGCCCATTCCAGGAGCCCGGCGCCACACCTAGCCTGTGACCATGGCCACAGAACAGACCCGCCCCACCGTCAACTCCGACATGGGCGAGGGCATCGGCCTGCACCGCTTCGGCAACGACCCCGAACTGATGCAGATCGTGGACCTCGCCAACGTCGCGTGCGGCTTCCACGCCGGCGATCCCGACATCATGTCCGAGACCGTGGCGTCCGCCGCGGCCCACGGCGTGCGGGTCGGCGCCCACCCCTCCCTCCCGGACCAGTGGGGATTCGGCCGCCGCCCCATGGTGCTCACACCCGAGGAGGTCGAGTCCCTGGTCCGCTACCAGGTCGGCGCCCTGACCGGCTTCCTGGCCCGGCACCGGGCCGAGCTGCACCACATCAAGCCGCACGGCTCGCTGTACGGCATGGTCGCCCGGGACCCCGCCCTCATGGAGTCCGTGGCCGCCGTCGCCCGGGACTACGGCGTCTCCGTGCTCGGGATGGCCGGGACCGCCCACGAGGCCGTCTGCGCCGACCGGGATGTGCCTTTCGTCGCCGAGCTCTACGTCGACCTGAACTACAACGCGCAGGGCGGGCTGATCATCGAGCGCACACCGCGCAGCACCGACCCCCGAGCGGCCGCGGAGCGCGTGACGCAGGCCCTGGCCTCGGGCACCGTGTGCGCGGAGGACGGCACCGAGCTGCCGATGCGCTTCGACTCCGTGTGCGTGCACTCCGACGCCCCCGGCGCCCCGGCGGTGGCCCGCGCCGTGCGTGAGGCCCTCGAGTCCGCCCCGGTCCGCTGACGCAACCACCTCTCACCACCACATCACCGAAAGGACCACCCATGGCCGAGATCCAGTCCCCCTTGCCCGGCGTCTTCTACCGCAGGCCCGGCCCCGACAAGGACCCGTACGTCCAGGAGGGCGACCGCGTCGAGACCGGCCAGGTCATCGGCATGGTCGAGATCATGAAGCAGTTCACCGAGATCCACACGGACGCCTCCGGGACCCTCGAGAGCTTCGCCGTGGAGGACTCCGCCATGGTCAGCCCCGGGGACACCATCGCCGTCGTCGTCGAGGGCTGAACCATGACGATCTCCACACTCCTCGTCGCCAACCGGGGTGAGATCGCCGTCCGCATCCTGCGTTCCGCCCGGGACATGGGCATCCGCACCGTGCTTGCCGTCAGCGAGATCGACCAGCGGTCGATGGCGGCCGACCTCGCGGACGCCGTCGCCGTCGTCGGTCCCGCCCCCGCACAGGCCTCCTACCTCAACGCCGCCGCCCTCGTCGCCGCGGGGCGGGAGCACGGCTGCGACGCCGTCCACCCGGGCTACGGGTTCCTCTCCGAGAACGCAGCCTTCGCACGGGCCGTGCAGGAGGCCGGGATGACCTGGGTGGGACCCTCCCCCGACGTCATCGACCTGATGGGGCACAAGACCCGCGCCCTGGAGGCCGCGATCGCCGCCGGCGTCCCCGTCCTCCCCGGCTCGAACGGTCCGCTCACGGACAACGACGGCGAGGTCCTCGCCCTTGCGCGGACCGTCGGCTACCCGCTCGTCATCAAGGCCTCGGCCGGGGGCGGCGGGCGCGGCATCCGGCTGGTCCGTGCGGAGGAGGACCTGCTGAAGACCGTCGACGTCGCCCGCGCGGAGGCCTCCGCGAGCTTCGGCGACCCGACCGTCTACCTCGAGCGCTTCGTCGAGCGCGCCCGGCACGTGGAGGTGCAGGTGCTCGGCGACGGGGAGACGTTCCTGCACCTGGGCGACCGCGACTGCTCCCTGCAGCGCCGTTCGCAGAAGATCGTGGAGGAGGCCCCGGCGCCCGACCTTCCGGACGCGGTCCGCGAGCGCATCCGGGACTCCGCCGTGAACCTGGCCCGCCTCTGCCGGTACACGGGCGTGGGCACGGTCGAGTACCTCTACGATCCCGCCCGCCAGGAGGCGGCGTTCATCGAGATGAACACCCGCCTGCAGGTGGAGCACCCCGTCACCGAGTTCGTCACGGGCGTCGACCTGGTCGCGGAGCAGCTGCGCGTCGCCTCGACCGGGCGCACGCAGCTGCGGCAGGAGGACGTCGTGTTCGACGGCCACTCCGTCGAGTGCCGGATCAACGCCGAGGACCCGGACCGCGGTTTCCTGCCCAGTCCGGGCACCCTGACCCGGCTCGACTGGCCGCAGGACGAGAGCTGCCGGGTGGACGCCGGGGTGCGCGCCGGGGACACCGTGGCCCCCTTCTACGACTCCCTGCTGGCGAAGCTGATCGTGCACGGGGCAACGCGCGAGGAAGCCGTGCGGCGGATGGCCGACGCGCTGGCGGCCACCCACATCGAGGGCATCAAGACCACGGTGCCCCTGCTGGCGCGGCTGGTCACCGACCCGACGTTCACCCACGTCCGGCACTGGACCACCTACATCGAGACCGAACTGCAGAGCACCGGGAGCGCCTCATGACGGAGATCCTCAACGCCCCCGCCGCCCGGTACACCTGGGGCGGCGACGAGTTCCTGTTCGTCGAGTTCGACGAGGCCATGGACCTCAAGGCCAACTACCTGGCGACCACGGTCGCCCAGGGCCTCACCGCCCTGGAGCTGGACGGGATCGTGGACGTGTGCCCCGCCAACGCGTCCCTCCTGGTGCGGTTCGACCCCGACGCCCTCGACGCCGGGGAGCTGGAACGCCGCACCCGGGAGCTCGAGGAGCAGGCGCGGGAGTCCACGCAGCACACGGTGCGGACCCGGATCATCGAAGTGCCGGTCTGGTACCAGGACCCGTACACCGCCGAGGTGGTCCAGCGCTTCCGCGAGGGCTACCACCAGGACCCCGGCGGCTCCGACCTCGACTACGCCGCGAAGGTCAACGGACTCGACGACGCCGCCGAGTTCATCCGCCGCCACCACGGATCCCCGTGGCTGGTGTCCATGGTCGGGTTCGTGGCGGGGCTGCCGTTCATGTACCAGCTCGTCCCACGGGAGCGGCAGCTCCAGGTGCCCAAGTACCTCAGTCCCCGCACGGACACCCCGCCCCTGACGGTCGGCCACGGCGGGTGCTTCGCCTGCATCTACTCCGTGCGAGGCGCGGGCGGCTACCAGATGTTCGGGGTCGCGGCCGCGCCCATCTACGAGCCGGAGCAGACCCTGCCCGACTTCCAGGACTTCCTCATCCTGTTCCGCCCCGGGGACATCGTGAAGTTCCGGCCCGTCGAGGAGGCCGAGTACCGGGCGATCCAGGAGCAGGTCGAGGCGGGCACCTGGCGGTACAAGCAGGCGCCCGTGACCTTCGACGTCGAAGCCGCGCTCGCCGACCCCGACACCTACAACCGCACCCTTCTGGAGGCCCTCGATGGCGCTGAGAATTGAGCAGCCCGGGCTGCTGACCACCGTCCAGGACCAGGGACGGATCGGCTATTACAACGTGGGCATCCCGCAGGGCGGGGCCATGGACCAGGAGTCGGCGCAGGCCGCGAACGCCCTGGTCGGCAACCCGGCCGACCGTGCCGTGCTGGAGTGCACATATGTGGGCCCGCAGTTCACCGTGGACGCCCCGACCACGATCGCCGTCACCGGTGCCGAGGTGTCCGTGCTGGTCAACGGCCAGGAACGCCCGGGCTGGACCCGCCTGGAGCTCGCCGAGGGCGACGCCGTGAAGTTCGGCGTGATCAAGGGCGGCGCCCGGTTCTACCTGGCGGTGCGCGGCGGGATCGACGTGCCGGCCGTCCTCGGCTCCCGCTCCACCTACGCCATCGGGCGGCTCGGCGGGGTGAACGGGCGGAAGCTGGAGACCGGCGACGTCGTGCCCGTGGGCGCACCGGCCGGGGAGCTTCCGTCCGCCGCGGAGCTGCCCGAGCACCTCCGGCCGGCCCTCGGCGGGCCGCAGGAGCTGCGAATGGTGTGGGGTCTCTACGACCACCTGCTGACCGACGAGGGCAGGCGCCGCCTGGTGGAGGAGGAGTGGAAGCTCACCCCCGTGGCCGACCGCATGGGCCTGCGGTACCAGGGCCCCGGAGTCGAGTGGATCGAGCGTGAGCAGCCCTTCGGGGCGGGCTCGGACCCGTCCAACATCGTCGACGCCGGATACGCCGTGGGCTCCATCCAGATCCCCGGCGGGACCCAGCCGATCGTGCTGCACCGCGACGCCGTCTCCGGCGGCGGCTACGCCATGGTCGGCACCGTGATCTCCGCGGACATGGACCTGCTGGCCCGCGCCACTCCCGGCACGGTCACCCGGTTCCGGGCGGTGACTCTCGAGGAGGCCCACGAGGCCCGGCGGGAGCGGGCGCGCAGGCTCCAGGAGATCTCGGCGCTGTGAGCGCCTCCTGAGCTCCCACGACGAGGGGCGGTGCCGTGTTCCGGCACCGCCCCTCGCGTTGTCCCGTTGAGCGCTACCCGATGAGCGCTAGGAGAGCTCCAGCTCCCAGTCCTTGACGTCGGCGACGGGGTCGAAGAGGCTCGCGTCCAGGTCGGCCAGCTCCTGGCCCTCGCGGACCCGCCGCGGCCAGTCCCGGTTGGCCAGGGCGGCCTTGCCCAGGGCGACGACGTCGGCGGCGCCGTCGGCGAGCATGGACACCGCGGTCTCGGGGTCGTCCAGGTGGCCGTTGGCGATCACGGGCAGGCCCGAGTGCTTCTTGGCCAGGGCGGCCAGGGACGGCCCGCCCTCCTCGAAGGCCGGGGCGTAGGCCCGGTACTCGGTGGTGTGCACGAAGTCGACGCCGGTGGCGGCCAGGGTGGAGAAGATGGTCCCCGCCTCCTCCTCCCCGCCGGCCCACTTGTGGTCGTGGTCGCTGACCTTGGCCTGGGAGATCCGGATCCCAACGGCCGTCTCCGGGCCCACGGCCTCGCGCACCGCCCGGGCGACCTCGGCCGGGAACCGCACCCGGTTCTGCGCCGACCCGCCGTACTCGTCGGTGCGGCGGTTGAGGTAGTCGGTGAGGAACTGGTCCAGCAGGTAACCGTTGGCGCCGTGGATCTCCACGCCGTCGAACCCGGCCTGCTGCGCGCGCAGGGCCGCGGCGACGAAGTCGTCACGGACCTCGTCCATCTGCTCCCGGGTGATCTCCTCCGGGACCGGGTACGGGCCCTCACCGCGGTAGAAGCCCAGCTGCTCGCCCTTCGGGGCCACCGCCGAGGGGCCGACCGTGGCCCCGACGTAGCGGTTGCCCTGCGCCTGGGCGCCGGCGTGCATGAGCTGGGCGAAGATCTTCGCCCCGTTCGCGTGGACGGCCTCCACCACCGGGGCCCAGGCCCGGGCCTGCTCGTCCGTGGCGATGCCGGGCTGGTACAGGTAGCCCTGGCCGTGAGCGGTGTCCGGGTAGATCCCCTCGGTGATGAGCAGTCCGAAGCCGCCGCGGGCGTAGCCCTCGTAGTAGGACACCATCCGGTCGGTGACCAGGCCCTCCTCCGTGGCGCTGATCCGGGTCATCGGCGCCAGGGCGACGCGATTCTCCAGCTGGACGGGGCCGATGGTCAGGGGCGACCAGAGCGGGGCGGAATTCGTCACGACGATCTCCTTCACGTTGTCTTGGTGGTGGGCCGCGACCGGTGACGGCGCGGCCTGTGATCAGAAGGGCAAACGATTGTGCGGGTCCAGGCATTCCCCGGGACCGGGCGGCGCCCGCGCCCCTCCGCAGAGGAACACGGGCGCCGTCGTCGTTCACCCGGGCCTGCTACCGGAGCAGCGAGTCCACAAGGTGGGCGCCGGAGGCGTCCTCCGGCACCGAGCCGCGGTCCAGCAGGCCGCGTTCGACCATGGCGGCCAGCAGATGCTCCAGATCCGGCAGCACCTGCTGCGCCCCGGTTCGCGAGCGCAGCACCCACTGGTCCCCGAACACGGTCACGGTCGCCCGGTGGCCTGCGCGCCGCTGCAGCTCTTTGCGGACCGCCGGTTTGAGACCGTGGGCGTTGAGGTGCGCGGTGGCGGCCGAGACCGCACGACCGCCGGGGCATCCTGCGCACATGGGGACTCCTCTCCCGCCTACGGCATCACGTCGCCGCTGTTGGGTCCCAGGGTCTGCCCGGTGTAGAGGTCCCCACCGGGTGAAGAGGCCAGCAGCAGCGCCGTCGGGGCCACCTCGTGGGCCTCGCCGAAGCGCCCGATGGGCAGCTCCGCCTGCTTGGCGGCCTTCCACTCCTCGGACAGTCCCTCGATGAGCGGCGTCGTGATGGGTCCGGGTGCGATCGCGTTGACCAGGATCCCGTGCTCGGCGAGCTCCAGAGCCATGGCCTTCGTCATGCCGATCACCCCGGCCTTGGCCGCGACGTAGTGCGTCAGGCCCGTCCCGCCCTTGATGCCGAGCTGGGAGGCGATGTTGATGATCCGTCCACCCCCGCGTTCCACCATGTGGGGAGCGGCCCAGCGTCCGGCCAGGAACACGCCCTTGAGGTCGACCGCGAGGGTCCGGTCGAACGTCGTCTCGTCCATCTCCAGCAACGGGGTCTCGTCCAGGATGCCGGCGGCACTGACCAGGATGTCGATGCCGCCGAACTCCTGGGCGACCGCGTCCATGGCCTGCCGCACAGCGTCGCCGTCGGTGACGTCCACGCCGTGCGCCGCTGCGCGGACGCCGGAGGCCCAGCACTCCTCGGCCACCGACGTGGCCAGCGCCTCGTCACGGTCCAGCACGGCGACGTCGGCGCCCTCCCGGGCGAAGAGCGTGGCGATGGCGGCGCCGATGCCACTGCCGCCACCGGTGATGACGGCGACCTTTCCGTTCAGTTGCTTGTCCATGTCGGACTCCTCTCGGTGGTTCAGCTGGGCCAGCGGACGGTGAGGCCGCCGTCGACGATGAGCTGCTGCCCGGTGACGTAGGCGGAGTCGTCGCTGGTGAGGAAGCGGATGGTGCGGGCGGCCTCGTCGACGTGGCCGACCCGGCCCCACGGGATGATGGAGCCCGCGGCGTCGAGGCCCTCCCGGCCCAGGGAGTTCACCGAGTCCAGCGACTGCGGGCTCTCGATGAGGCCCGGGATGACCGTGTTCACGCGGATCTTCCGGGGGGCCAGCTCCACGGCCAGGGAGCGGCACAGACCGATCAGTCCGGACTTCGCGGCAGCGTAGTGGCTGTGGTCCTCCCAGCCGTAGACCCCGCCGGCGATCGAGGAGGTGGCCACCATGGCCCCGCCCTCGGTCATCCGGGAGCTGCAGGAGCGGAAGACGCGCAGCACCCCGGAGAGGTCCACGGCCATCATGTCGTCCCACGCCTCGTCCGTCATGTCGGCCAGCGAGGCGCGGCGCAGGATCCCTGCGGCCGCCACCGAGATGTCCAGGCGGCCGAACTCGTCGAGCGCGGCCTGGGCGAGCTTCTCGGTGTCCTCGAAGCTGCGCACGTCCATGGGCACGGCCGCGCACCGGCCGCCGGCGGACTCCACGGCGCGCACGGTGTCCGTGGCGTCGTGGGGATCCGACGGCAGATAGCCGACGACGCTGTGGGCCCCGGCCCGGGCGTAGGCCACGGCCAACGCCCGGCCGATCCCGCTGCCGCCACCGGAGATGACGGCGACCTTTCCCTCGAGTCCGTCGTCGCGCATCATGCGATCACCGTCGTCTTCTTCCCGGCGTCCCGGATGGTGCGGGTGCCGGCCATGCACAGCGCCGAGACGAAGAGTCCGCCGGTGCCCGCAACGATCGCGGCCCACTGCATTTCCACGTCGAGGAACAGGAGCAGACTGAGCACGCCGGAGCCGGCGATGCCGCCCAGCGGTGCCATCACGTGGGCCACGTTCGCGCCCATGCCGCGCACGTGGGCCGGGAAGGACTCGCCCATGTAGAACAGCAGGGCCGCGTAGGGGCCGGTCAGGAAGAACAGCGTCATCGCGTACATGGGGAAGATGAACAGGGGCGTTCCCGGGCCCAGGAGCATGGCCAGGCTCACGAATCCGCCGGCCAGCCAGCCCAGGACGACGGCGCGCTTGCGGGTGATGCGGTCGCCGAGCCAGCCGTGGAAGACGTAGCCGATGAAGCCCACGGCGTTGGCCAGCACCAGCACGATGAGCGCGTTCTCGAACGTGACGGCCTTGGCCTCGACCAGCACCGTGGTGCCGAGCACGCCGAAGACCTGGATGGCGAACCAGTTGAAGAACCAGGCGAGAGCCAGCAGGGTGGTGTGCTTGCGCAGCTCCGGGGTGAAGACGTCCTTGACGCCGGTCTTGTGGTGGCTGCCCTCCTCGAGGTCGTGCTCGGCGGCCAGCTGGTGGGCGCCCTCGATGTCCCCGGCCGCACGGCGCCGCTGCACTTCCTGGATAGCCGCGAAGGTGGGGGACTCGGGCAGACGCGACGCGAGCAGTGCCACGAGCAGGGCCATGGCAGCGGCGACGACGAAGCTCCAGCGCCAGCCGATGACCGGCAGGAGCAGGGCCGAGAGGCCGGCCGCGACCAGCGCGCCCACGGGCCAGCCGCCCTGGACGAGCGAGTACATCAGGCCGCGGTTCTTGGCCTCCTTGTACATCTCGTTGAGGTAGACCGCGTTGACGACCTCCTCGGACATCGAGAACCCGGAGAACGAACGGATGATGATCAGGCTCACCGCGCCGGCGGCGAGACCCGTGAAGCCGGCCGCCGCGGCCCCGCCCAGCATGAGGATCACGAGGGCGTTCTTCCGGCCCATGCGGTCGATGATCGTACCCACGGCAAGGGCGACGATGAAGATGCCGACGTGCGCGATGGTGTTGACCGCGGTGGCCTCCGCGGCCGTCCAGCCGAAGTCCGCCGCGATCACGGGGAGCAGCGTGCCGAACAGGGTGAAGTCGTAGACGGAGACGACCCAGGCGATGAAGCAGACGATGGAGACCTTGCGCACCATCTGCGGGGTGACTTTGACGTTCCAGGGCTCGACGGCTGTCGTCGAGTCAGAAGGGTTGGGAGACATGATGGCTGTTCCTTTGCACCGGAGAGGGGTCAGGCGGAGTTGCGCGGGTTGCGGGCGGCGAAGTCGCGGGCGACGTCCTCCATGAAGGCGAACTCCACGCCGTCGTGGCCCTGGATGTGGTCGAAGAGGCGCTCCAGCATGAGCAGGTTCTGCGGACGGCCGGAGACGTCAGGGTGGATCGTGAGGGGGTAGACCCCGTAGTCCATCTCCCGGTAGACCCAGTCGAACTGGTCCTTCCACAGCTGCTCGATGTCCCGCGGGCTCACGAAGCCGTGGCTGTTGGGGCTGGACTTGATGAACATCATCGGCGGGAGGTCGTCGAGGTACCACGAGGCGGGGATCTCGATCAGGTCGGTCTCCTCGCCCCGGACCAGCGGCTTCATCCACTCCTGGGCGGACTTCGCGTCGTAGTCGATCTTGGTCCAGGAGTCGCCCACCCGGACGTAGTACGGGGTGTGGTCGTCGTGCATCAGGGAGTGGTCGTAGAGGAAGCCACGCTCGAGCAGGATCTCGTTGGTCACCGACGAGAACTCCCACCACGGGGCCACGTATCCCACGGGCTTCTTGCCTGCACGCCGCTCGATGAGGTCGGTGCAGTAGTCGAGGATCTCGGTCTCCTGCTGCCGGGTCATGGCGATGGGGTTCTCGTGGCTGTACCCGTGGACGCCGATCTCGTGGCCGGCGGCGACGGTCGCGTCGAACTGCTCGGGGAACGTCTCGATCGAGTGGCCCGGCCAGAACCAAGTCACCGGCATCTCGCGCCGCTGGGCGAGCTGGAGCAGCCGGGGCACGCCGACCTCACCGGCGAAGAGACCGCGGGAGATGTCCCCCGGGGAGTCCTCGCCGCCGTAGGACCCCAGCCAGCCGCCGACGGCGTCGACATCGATGCCGACGGACACGTAGATCTTCTTGGACATGATTCCTCCTTGGATAGCGGTGTGTTCTAGACGTGGTTCCGGAAGACCTCGGGCATGTCGCCGCTCGACGTGCCGAGGGAGATCAGGAGCGCCGCGAGGATGCGGGCCTGCAAGGGGTTGAGATCGCCAGAGGGGACGGCCCCTGCCTCGACGAGGTCGGTGCCCCCGCCATTGCCGTAGATGGGGACGACCGGGCCCCAGGGGACCCTGGAGCTGAGGACCACCGTGCAGCCCGCCCCGGTGGCCTCGGCGACGGCCTCGGCGAATCCCGGTCCCGCGTTGCCCACTCCGGACCCGGCGAGGACGACAGCATCGACGCCGGACCGCACGGCGAAGTCCAGCAGGTCGCGCGTCGCCCCGGGGTAGGCCGTGACGATCTCGACACGTGTGGTGTCGAAGGCCTCCGGCGGCAGCGGCAGGGGCTCTCGCCGGGCGGGCCGGGCGGTGAGGACCAGCTGGGACCCGGCCATGTGGGCGACCTCCACGCCGCCGTCGAACGGGCTGCTGGCCGTGGTGTGGGCCTTGCGCGTGCCTCGGGCGGAGCGGACGGTGCCGTCGAAGGACACCAGCACCCCGGTGCCGCGCAACCGCTCGTCGGCCGCCGCCAGCACCGCTTCGCGCACATTGCGCGGGCCGTCCGGGTCCGGGCTGTCCGCCGGCTTCTGCGCCCCGGTGAGGACGACGGTGCGTTCCGAGTCGTGCACGAGCTCCAGCAGGAACGCGGTTTCCTCGAGGGTGTCGGTCCCGTGGGTGACGACGACGCCGTCGTTCCTCGCATCGTGCAGGGCTTCCCGTGTGCCGACGGCGATGCGGCGCAGGTCGGCGAGACTCAACCGGTAGCTGCCCGTCGTGAGGAGATCCCGCGCCGACACGCTGAGGTTCCCGTACCCGGCCTCGAGGAGGTCGGCCGCCGTGTCGGTGGCCACCGCCCCCTTGGCCCCGTTGCCGCGGGACGCAATGGTCCCCCCGGTGCCGAGCAGTTGGATGTGCGCCACGTCCCCGTCCTTCCCATGCCGCCCCGAGGGCCCAACAGTCCATGCAAACGTGTGCCGCAATCGTTTGCGTAATGTGTTGGGTATGAGCCTAAGGGGGTTCTACAGTGATGTGCAACACCTCCGGGAGATTTCGTTCGTCATGACTGCGGAGGCGCGGAGGAGGAACACGGACCATGGGCACACGCACATCGATCACACTGAAGGCCCTTGCCGCGGAGCTGGGGCTGAACGCCTCCACCGTGTCCCGCGTACTCAACGACCCCGAGGGCCTCAACTCCAAATGGGCCTCGGAGGAGACGAAGGAGCGGATCTTCGAGCTGGCGAAGGAGCGCGGCTACCGGCGGAATCCTTACGCGGCCTCGCTGCGGACCGCCAAGTCGCACCTCATCGGGGTCATCGTTCCCCGGCTGCAGGACTACGTGCTGGCCACGATGTACGAGGGCGCCGACGAGGCCGCCACCGAGCACGGATATTTCACCGTCGTCTCCAACTCGCTGGACCGGGCCGATGCCCACCGCGCCAAGGCGGAGAAACTGCTGGATCGGCGGGCCGACGGCCTGATCTTCGGCGACGCCTTATTCGATGATCCGTACCTCGCCGAGCTCGCCGAGCGTGGCGTGCCGTTCGCCCTCATGAACCGGCGCTCACCGCCGCACCGCTCCGTGACCTGCGACGACTACGCCGGTGGGCGGATGGTCGCCGAACACCTCGTCGCCTCGGGGCGGCGCACCTTCGGGCTCATCGCCGGCAACCCACGGGCGTCGACGTCGAAGGACCGCAGCGCCGGCTTCCTCGACGCCCTGGCGGAGCACGGGATCACCCTCGACGAGGCCCGGATCCTCACCGGCGGCTTCGACGCGCCGGCAGGGACCTTGGCCGCCGAAAAGCTGCTCGCGCAGGGGCCGCTGCCCGACGCCGTGTTCGCGGTGAACGACTTCGCGGCCATCGGGGCCCTGGGCGTGTTCACCCGCCGCGGGGTGCGCACACCGGACGACACGGCCCTCGTGGGATTCAACGACACGCCGCTGGCCGAAAGCATCGGCCTGACGACCGTGCGCTCCCCCGTGCACCGGATCGGCCGGCAGGCCCTGGAGCTCATGCTGGACATCCTGGCGGGGAAGGACGTGGAGAGCCGCCAGCTGCCTCCCGAACTGGTGGTACGCACCAGCTCCTGAACGGGCGACCCACAGGCCGTCACGCTGCCCGCGGCCGACGGACCCGCCGGTCAGCGGAAACGGCAGCCGCCCCGCTCCCGCACGCACGGGCGCAGGTTTCGTCATTGTGACTCCCCAGAAGTTGCGCCTGCATGGACTTAAGTTAAGTTTGCGGAAGCATCCCCGAGCGAACTTTGGACGGCACCGTGAACTTCATTGCACCCCCCAACTGGCCCCAGCCCCCTGCCGGGTGGACCCCTCCTCCCGGGTGGTCGCCCGACCCGGCCTGGGGTCCGGCCCCCGAGGGGTGGCAGTTCTGGGCGGACGACGACGACGCCGACGTCGCCGCGGCCGACCCCGCCACCCGTCCCATGCCGGCCGCCTCGTCCGACCGACTTCCGGACAGCGGGCCTCGTGACGACGACGGGAGCGGCCGCGGCCTCGGACCTGCGCTGTCGGGCGCCTGGTCGCGCGCCCGCAGACCCTTCACCCGGCGAGCGGAACCGGGCGGGGAGACCGCCGAGGACACCGTCCCATCCGGGGCGGGGCCGAGGTCGCGCACGTCCCGGCGCGTCGCGGCGGCCGTGGCCGCCGTCGCCCTGTTCGCGGGAGGCATCGGCATCGGCGCCGCGGCGTCGGACCCGACCGCCAGCGACGAGTACGTCTCCCTGGCCTCCGACAAGTCGGACGTCGACGCGGACTACGTGTCGCTCCAGGAGGACTACGACGAGATGTCCTCCGGACTCGAGGAGCGGCACTCGGAGCTCCAGGAGCGCGAGGACGAAGTCTCGGCGGCCGAGAAGGCGCTGGGAGAGCGCGAGGGCAAGGTCGAGGAGGCCGAGGCCGCCGTGAAGAAGCGTGAGGAGGCCGTCTCCGGCGCCGAGCGGAAGAAGGCCGAGAACACCATCCGGGAGGGGACGTGGACCGTGGGCGTGGACATCGCCCCGGGCACCTACCGTTCCACCTCCGACGTCGGCTCCCGCTGCTACTGGGCGATCCTCGCCACCGGCACCAACGGGGACGACATCATCACCAACGACATCCCCGGTGGCGGTCGGCCGAGTGTCACCATCGCCGAGGGCCAGGACTTCGAGACCAAGCGCTGCGGCACCTGGGACCTCCAGTGATCTGAACGGACGCCGCGGGGCGCCACGCGGCCGGAACGCTGCCGGCCGGCGCCCCGCCACCCCGCGCAGGCTTCCCGCACGACGACCACGAGGCGCCCGGCGCTCCGGACACCTCCACCACCGCACCGCGGGCCGACTCGACGCCCACGGCCTCCGGCTCCGTCGGTTCATGGACCGAGACCTCGTCCACCACGATCGAGACCGCTGTCGAGGACTGCGGTCTCATCGACAGCTCCGGAGTGTCGGTGGGTGACGAAGGGCGGAGCGTCACCATCCAGACGACCGGCGAGGACAGCTCCTACAGCGCCGATGTCTTCGAGATGATGTGCGTCCTCCAGGGACTGGGCGTCTCCGACAGCATCGTCTCCCGCATGGACAGCACCCGCGCCCTGGACGGACGCCAGACGGGGTCCTGGGGCGTGTTCGACGCGTCGTGGGGCTACCACCCCGACGACGGGATGAACCTCGTCGTCGAGGAGGTGGAGTGACCGTGCCCGGGACGACTGCGCGACCCACGGCATCCCGTGGGCGGAGACGGCCCAGCGGCTGGAACGGCTGTGCGCCGGCCTGCCCGTCGTCGCGCACAACGCCTCCTTCGACCGGTTCGCCAGCGGGTCCTCGGCGGCCCGCCCCGCGGGCCCGCGGCAGGTGCCCGCGTCGGTGTTCCGGGCCCGGGGAGACCGCCCCACCAGCGGGGCGTCCCCGGCCGACCCATCGGTGCCGGCGCCCACGTCCCCGGAGGGGGAGGTCGTCGTGATCACCGGCGAGCTGACCCTCGGCGAGCGCGTCCGGGCGGGCCAGCGCATCGCCGTGTTGGGGGGAGCCGGAGCTGCGGGAGTTCCTCGGGCGGGCCGAGTCCGGCGAAGCCGCCGAGGACCCCGAACGGCCCGGGGGCCCTCGGCCAGGACGGACCTGGACGGGGCGTGCCGCAACTTCTTCCATTCGGCGGCGGGCCGGTGCAAGGGGCTCCGGGTCGAAGCGCCACCGTTCAAGTCGAAGCGGTCCCGGCAGTCGGCCCGCTTCACTGCTGATGCCCAGTCCGAGGTCACTGGGGCGGCGCACGGGGTCAGCAGCGGCGCTGAGCACGGCCGCGGGCTTCACGTCCTCCCTGTCTCACATCAGGTTCGTGGCCGGCCGACGGCCTACGTCTCGGATTCGATGAGCTCCTTCATCCGCCGCAGGCTGGCCTCCACCGCGCTCGGATCCATCGTGGCGTCCATGGCGGGGATGTTCAGGTGTATCGTCACGGTCGTCCGCCCCTTGCCCGCAGGCTCGACCACTATGCGGGAGTGCACCTCGAGCGGTCCGTTCGGGGTGGCTTCGTGGATGATCACGCCCATCGACCGCCCGACTTCGAACTCTACGACCTCCATCGTTCCTTCTACGGGCTGGCCGGTCCTGGTGTGACGTCGTCGAAAGCGCGTGCCCACGCCGACCGGGCCGTCGGTGAGCTGCCGGAGCTGCATGTACGGGTCCCATCGGGGGTGGTTGCGCAGATGGTCGACGGCGACGAAGTCGAAGACGACATCGGGAGGCCTGTCGATAACGGTGGAGATGGATTGCTTCATCGCGCTCTCCCGGGCGGTCGGGACGGTTCCTGTGGACTATTCATCTTCGCCCCGCCGGCGTCAACACTCACGCGTACCGGTTCGGCAGGCATCCGCGTCGGCACCGGCAACCTTCCGCCCCCCCTCTCTGACACGGCGCCTCAGGGGTCAGGCGGTCCAGCCGAGAACCAGGTCCCCGAACAGCATGACGGCGAACCACGTCGCGGCGGCCACGACGGGCACGAGCAGCACCAGGTACGACCGGCGCCGCACCAGCCACACCCCGGCCACCGTGAGCACCACCCACCAGACGGCCAGCAGCACCACAGCCGTCGGGGGAGCCAGCAGGCCGCTGACCAGGTACAGGTAACCGGCCACGAGCTGGGCCAGGACCGCGATCACCACGGCCACCGTGAACCGCGATCGATTCCCGGTCATCATGCCCGAACGGTGCACGGCCGGGGCACGTGCGCGCAAGAGGCGACGCGCACGCTCCGAGCATCCGGCGGGGTCTCCACGATGGGCAACCCGACCGCCGGGATGCTGAGGTCCATCGCGGCCGGCTAGAGCTCGCGGTCGTCCACGACGTCGAGGTCGCGGAACGTGGGCTCCCCGTCCATGAGTTCGGTCAGCTTCTTGGCGTACTCCTGGGTCTGCGGGAGCTCGGAGTTCTCCATGGCGGACTCGTAGGAGTCGAAGAAGACGATGTCGCAGTAGCGGTTGGGGTCATTGCGGTCCCTCGTCGACAGGGCGCGGCGAGCGGTTCGATTCCCCTCTGAGACCCGCTCCCACTCCGCGTACACCTCGGCCACCTCATCCGGCCTCGAGGTGGTGTATTCGATCAGCTGGACAAAGGCCATGGCGCACGCTCCTCTGGAGAAAACCGCTTCCGGACCCCCAGTCTAGATCCGGCTGGTCGAACCTTCGGGTGGATGACGATCATGGTCGCCGCGAGTGGGACGAGGCCATCCGAGACGCTCCTGCGCGGATCGGCAGCGGGCCGCGAGCAGGAGCGGCCCGTCGTCGTCGCTCGGGAACCCGGAAGCCGGCCGCCCAGGACAGGCCGGCGCCGGCCGGTATCGCACTTCCGGATTCACCCCGCCGTCACCGCTCGTCCACCTGCACCAATTGGCCCAGGTGTTTGAAATCTGCCGCGTTGCGAGTGACCAGGGTGAGTCCATGCACCATGGCCGTCGCGGCGAGCATCCTGTCGATGACATTTCTGCGGTGTGACTCACCCGCCCTGACCGCCTGTTCCACCACCACACCGAAGGCCAGGGCACATCGGTCGTCGTAGGGAATGCCGGCACCGAAAGTGGCCCTGGTTCTCGCCAGTTCAACTTCTCTGAGAGCCTTCTTCGCCGGAACCGACTCGGCAGCCGCTACACCCATGTGCATCTCCGACAGAGACAATGCTCTGCCGGTCCTCCGCCAGTTCCTTGCCCCATCCGGTGCTCTCCGGAGACGGGGTCATCCCCCGGTACACCTGTTCCGCGGTGACCGCCCGAGGCTGCTCACTGGACAACGCCCGGAGGGCTGCCTCCCCCAGCGCGGACGGAACAGAGGGGAGTGACGCTGTGACGGATCTCGGCAGCACGACGTACCCCGCCGTCATGCCAGCCACTCCCGCTCGCCGACGGCGAACGGCACCCTCGGCGAGAACACGTGGTGCCTTGGGGCTGTGCGCACGGCGCTGGAGGCTGCGTCGTTTCACCTGACCGCGTTCTCCGCTCATAGCGGCCGATCCCTTCGTTCGTTGCTCGTGGAAGTCGACAGCGCTGTCGTCTTCCATCTCGAGGGTAGAGACACCGAGTGGGACAAGCTAGGGCAGCTCCGGCCGACCCATCGCACGGCACCGAGCACGTCGTGAGGACCGAAGACCACCAAGAGCAGAGCCAGCGGAGCCTCCGACCGGGGCTCCAGATCCTGCGACGCCGTCGGGCGGTGCGCACGGACGTTCGAAGAGCGCGAGGTGGTGCTGATTCTGCCGAGTCACCATCACTGCGTGGTCGCCGACCCAGACGTCCTGACACCAGTGGTTCCTGGTGTTCAGCGTGAACACGCCCGCCGACCCGATCGGACCGTGGTCGATGGTGATTGCATGTGCACAGATAAGCTGGAGAAGACCTGACGATCTCCTGACAGGACCACCATGATGCCTCCCCCGGCCTCCCTCCGTCTCGGTGCCTCCGCGCTCGTCCTCCTGCTCCTGACCGGCTGCGCCGGAACGGAAGCCGCCAGCGGCGACACGTCGTCGAGCGCCTCCCCGGCCGGGGCCGGCGGTGCCTCCGCCGCGGCGCAGCTGCGCGGCGAGCGCGCCGTGGTGGAGCGGGTGGTCGACGGCGACACCGTCGACGTCCGGGTCGACGGTGAGGTGGTGCGCGTACGGCTGCTCAACATCGACACCCCCGAGACGAAGGACCCGAACGAGATCGTCCAGTGCCTCGGCCCGGAGGCCACCGCCCTGCTCGAGGAGCTCCTGCCGGCCGGCACCGAGGTCGGCCTCGAGTACGACCAGGAACGCACCGACTCCTACGACCGGACCCTGGCCGGGGTGTTCCTGGTGGACGGCATGCTGGTCAACGCCGAGATCGCCCGCCAGGGCCTGGGCACACCGATGTACATCGCCCCGAACGACCGCTTCCTGCCGCCCGTCGAGGAGGCGTTCGCCGAGGCCGAGCAGCAGCAGGTCGGTCTGCTCGACCCCGGCCACGGCTGCACGATCCCGGCGCAGGTGCAGCAGGCGACGAGCGCGCTCGCCGAGGCCGCCCCGGCGGACCTCGACGATGCGGCCGGTGAGGTCGCGGCCGCCCTCGCGTTCCTGGCGGCACTCGACGCCGTCGACGGCGACGCGCACCCGCACGTGCGTCACCTGCTCGGGATGCCCTCGATCGAGGGCGGGGTCTCGGGCGTCCGGAAGGACGTCTCCGCTCTCCAGGAGCGTGCCGCGGAACGGCGTCGCGCGGCGGAGGCCGAGGCGGCGCGTCAGGCCGAGGCAGCCCGCCAGGCCGAACTGGCACGCCAGGCGGAAGCGGCCCGGCAGGCCGCGGACGACGCCGCACGCCGAGCAGCCGTGCCCGCACCCGCACCGGCGCCCGCGCCGGCACCCGCGCCGGCACCCGCGCCGAACCCGGGGGCAAACATCGTCAACGAGGCTCCTCCCGGCTACTACGCCGAGATCCCCGGCTACACCGGACCCCGTTGCTACGCCCCGGGCGGGAAGTTCTACAAGCCCTGCTGACCGACCTCCACGGCGGCGC